>JAYVKA010000188.1:0-6383 GCA_043768885.1 Planctomycetota bacterium | reverse complement strand
ATTGCGGTTATTGGCGGTGACGGTACTGGCCCGGAAGTTACTTCTGAGGCGCTCAAGGTTCTTGACGCGGTTTCGAAGCTCGAAAAATTTTCGTACGATCTGACTCCTTTGGACTGGGGCAGTCAGCGATACCTCAAGACCGGTGAGATCATTCCCGACGGCGGCCTCGACCAGTTGCGCGCCCACGACGCCGTCTACCTCGGTGCGGTTGGTCATCCGGATGTGAAACCAGGCCTGATCGAAAAAGGCCTGTTGCTGACGACGCGTTTTGAACTGGACCAGTACATCAACCTGCGACCAGTCAAACTTTATCCGGGCGTTGAGACTCCGCTGGCAAACAAGAAACCGGAAGACATCGATTTCGTCGTCGTTCGTGAGAACACGGAAGACTTGTATGCGGGCATTGGAGGTTTTCTGAAAAAGGGAACGGCCGATGAGGTCGCAACCCAGACCGCAATCTATACCCGCAAAGGATGCGAGCGATGTATCCGATGGGCGTTTGAATACACTCGCAAACGGAACAATCCCAAGGGCAAACTGCTGACGCTGGTTGCCAAGACCAACGTGTTGACATTTGGGCACGATCTGTGGCAGCGGACTTTTGATGAAGTTGCCAAAGAGTATCCCGATGTAAAAACCGATTACAACAACGTCGATGCCTGTTGCATGTGGATGGTAAAGAGCCCCGAGTTCTACGACGTGATTGTGACGACCAACATGTTTGGCGACATCATCACGGATATCGGCGCGATCATCCAGGGTGGCTTGGGCGTTGCAGCTGGTGGAAACATCAATCCCGATCCGGGCGGCACGAGCATGTTCGAACCGATGGGTGGCAGTGCTCCAAAATACACTGGCAAAAATGTGATCAACCCTATTGCCGCGATCGGGGCGATGGCGATGTTGCTGGAACACACTGGCCATATCAAATCCGGCCAACGGATCATGACCGCGATTCAGACTGTGACCGGTACAAAAATGAAAAGCCAGTCGGCGGGCAAAATGGGTTACTCGACGACCGAAGTCGGCGATTTGGTGTGCCAGGCACTTTGAGTCGGCACGCGGAACGGCGACTCACCATTCAAGGTGGAAGCATCGGCGACGGGGAGGCTGAGTTGAACCAGTTTCTGCCGGATGGCAACCAAATCTTCGGCTGCCATTCGAACCGAAGCGGGCAATTGCCTGCGATCCCGCTCCAGTTGATCATCCAGCGGTGACTGGATCAGATCGCTGACCCACGATTCAGGGAGGCCCGAACCGGGTTGCGTGCCGCGAAACTGGAAATGGGCGAGCAATGTTTTGGGCTTTGAATCTTCAACCGATCTCAAATGCTCGGTCCAAACGGCCCGCAACTGTTGTTCGGTTCGCACGTATTCGGCGGCGATATTCCGGGCTCCGCCGTCTCCTTTCAGATAAACCGGCATGACAAAGGCTGCGGAAACATTGGCCGGCTCGGTAAAACCTGCAAACATTTTTCGGTGCCCGTCTGCCTGACAGACGATCCGCATGATTCCACCGCGCCAGGACGTGGGGACGCGATAGGTCAATGCAACTTCGCGGCCACCCTCGAGGGCAAATTGTCGGGATGGATGATAGCGAAAGAACGCACCGGTGCCGCGTTGAATTGTGCCACTGGCCACCAGCACTTCGTGCTGCGGGATTTCTTCGTAGCGGGTGGTGTCGGAGTTTCGCAGGCCCGCTTCGATGCGCGCGCTCGGCTGGATTTCAACAATCGTGGATTTGGCATCGACGCCGGCTTTCAGTGATTTCTCGAATTGATGTTCGACAGCGACGACTCCATTGATGTTGGACTGCATCAGGGTTCGGGGGCTGTAATCGACCAGCGGATAGACCGACCGATTCCAGTGAACATCAAAGCGAAATTCGGTGTAGGCGTCGCGGTCCTCGGGACTGATCCAACAGGAAATCGGCAAAACGATCGAGATCATCCGCTCGTCCGGGTTGGCTTGCGCGATCTCGGCCGGGTGCAAATCACATGCTTCGACAATCGCCGGCACGTCGAACCGGACGCTTTCCTTTTGCTGGGCGGAGATGTGGCCAACCGAAAACATCAACAGCAACACCTGCATTGTTCTGATTGTCCAGCTTTTTGATTTTGTGTAACTGCGAGGCAACGTTTTTCTGGGCACGTAATTGTTCCGGATAAACGGGAATGGTTGCGATTCGCTGGACCTCCTGACCGCGAGGACAAAAAAACGGTTCATGCTCCGTCATGGAGCGCGAAATCTGTCTACCGATAGCGGGAGATGTGGGCACGTAGCTTTTCGGTATCGAAAACAACATACGCGTCGATCACGCTGGCGGTTCACCTTGCCGCAAGAAAAGTAGTAGCTACCGACGGCATTGGCTACAGAGAAAGCAGAAAAACTGCTGGCATTTCCGGGAATGGCAGTGGCGAATTCATCACACTCCGCAAAGTTTTCCAGGCGGATTTGTGGATTGAATCAACCAGGCAAGACTTAGGGTGTTGTCGATCGCCATGATCTTTGGATTGCCAGGTCCTGAAAGCTTTCTATTTGCAAGTGAGCACTTGACTCGACGGCCACGTTTCCGGGCCGGATGCTCAGGACAGTTTGTATGCCGGCTGCTGAAGCGGCGTCCAGTTCGGCGACGACGTCGGACAGAAAAACGATTCGGTTGGGTGCCAGACCGATGTCTTTGGCGATCGTCCGGTAACTCGCTTCTTCCTTTTTTCCGCCGCTGGTCGTGTCGTAATGGCTGGAAAGTAGCGGAAGCAGATTGCCGGCGGTCGTGTGACCGAAGAACAGTTTTTGGGCCTGAATGCTGCCCGAAGAATAGATTCGCAGGTCCAGGCCATCGGTGTGCCACTGCCCGAGCGATGGCGGCACATCGTCAAAGACATGCGAAACGAGGTGCCCGGATTCGAAACCGGATTTCCAGATCATTCCCTGCAGCTTCTTAAGGCCGGTGACTTTTGCGTCGCGGGCCATCAATTCGTGAACCGATCTGACCACGCTGTTTTGTGCGTCGGGAGTTGATCGACCGTGCTGCCACTCTCCTGCACTACGATGTCCCACGTCCTGAGCCAGCAATTCCAGGCAACCGATCAATTCCGGTTCGCCCCAATGCTGCTGAAGATATTCGGCTGTGTTGTCTCTTGCGTAGGGAAACATCACGTCGTGCACAAAGCTGATGGACGACGTCGTTCCTTCGACATCCATCAGTACACAGTCGGCAGAAATTCGGATTGAATCGTTCAGAGCAATTTCAATCAACTCTCAACCTTGACAATCGGGTCGATTCGCGATTCGGATTTCAGATAGCTTGGCCCCATGCAGAGCGGTGCGTATCCGACGTGCGCTGAATTGTCCATGTAAGTTGGAGTCCATCCCGCCATGTCCTCGAACAGCCGGATGCAACGAATCGTCCGGTCTCCACAAAGGTTGAACCAGTGCCGGGTGCCGTTGGGAACATTGATCAGATCGCCTGACTGGACGGTGATGCTAAAGACACAGTCGTCTTCGCCGTGAATGTGGAACAGGCCCGTTCCCTTGACCGTAAAGCGGACTTCGTCTTCGCTGTGCGTGTGCTCTTTGTTGAATTTGTTCAGCATCGTGTCCAGGTTCGGCGTGTCCGCTTTCACGTTGATGACGTCGGCGGTAACAAACCCGCAGTGTTCTTTCAGCCGCTCGATTTCTGGCGCGTAGGCGGTCAGGATTTCTTCGTCGGTTGCGTCAGGACCAATTCGCCCTTCGACATCCCATTTCTCGTACCAGATTCCGTACGGTTTGAGGAAGCTGCGGATTTCATCCACGTTGGAAATGGTGCGGTCTTCGTCCGGAATATGAACTTGAGCCATAGGTTGCTCCCAAACTGGATGGTCGTTTAGCGTGGCATTGGCTTCCAGCCTGTGGAAGGATCAAATCCCAGGCTGGAAGCCTGTGCTACGGTGGAAAATCCCAATCGGAATCGTGCACCGATTGTATACGAAGGCCGGATTTTTCGCAGCTACCTAACGGAGCGACAAATCGTCAGAATGTGTGCGGGAACTGCATTGGTTTGAGTTTGGCAGAGGCTGGTTTTGTAGAAGGATTGCTTCGGAAATGGATAAACTCGAAACGTGGGAAGCCGTTCTCTTGAAATGGTTGCTGGTCCTCGGCGGCTGGATATTGCTGTCGGCAGCATTCGCCGTTTTTCTACCCGTAGGATGGATGAGCAGCGGGCATGAATGGGTGGGGCTGGGTGAGTTCCCCAGCCGTCCGATTACGGCTTACCTCGCTCGATCGACTTCGCTGCTGTACGCCGTGCACGGTTCGTTGATGGTTTACACGGGAATGACCATGAGATGGCATTGGCGGCTTGTACCGATTTTTGGCTGGCTGCATATTGTGATTGGAATGGTCATGCTGGGTACCGATCTGGCGGCCCCGATGCCGTGGTATTGGACTTTGGTCGAAGGCGGCCCGGTTGCGTTGCTGGGCGTGCTGTTCTTGTGGCTAAACAATCGGGCGTTTGGTCGCGGCGACGAACGGGACAGCGGCACTAATCCTGGATAAAATGAATACGTGGCTGACGGCTGCATTTGAGAATTTCAGATTGGAGAATGAATGTCCCTGCGTGATTTTGGCGTTTTGCTGGTGCTGCCGGTTTTGTTTTTTCTGACCGGTTGCGAGACCACGGACTATGAACCGTTGGTTTTCAAGCAAAAGATGAAGGACCTTGAAACGCGAATGGCCGAAGTCGAGTCGGCAGCCAGTTCCAGGCCGGTTGAGACAGCCGATCCGGCCGCTAGTTCGACGAAGGTTCGCGAATTGGAAGCGGAAGTTCGCAAGTTGCGAGGCGAGCTGGATTCGATCCGCAAAACCATCAGCGTCGCTGCGACTGTGACTGAAGCTCCTATTGCCGTCTGGGTCGAGGCCGCCGGTGGCCGCGTGGTTACCGATTCAACGTCCGGGCGAATCAGCTCGATCGATCTGACCAATGCCCGCTATACGAACGAAGACTTGGTCCAGCTTTCGAAAGCGACTGAACTCAGGGAATTGGCCATCAACGGCCCCCTGGCTGACGATCAGACGTTTGAAATAATCGGGCGGTTGGTCCAATTGGAGTCTCTTGACGCAACGCGCGCACCGGCCAATCCCGCCGCCATGCAGCATTTGGCTGGACTTGCCAACCTGAAATTCCTGCAGTTGTTTCGGGCTGATATTCCGGATGATGCATTGAAAATCATCGGTGCGTTTTCCAGGCTGGAACAGTTGCGAATGGGCCAGACGCGGGTCGGCGATGACGGATTGAAGCATTTGGCGTCGCTGAAAACCCTCAAGGCGATCGATTTGAGTGATTGCAATCGTGTTTCGGATTCGGGTGTTGCGGTTTTGGCATCGTTGCCAAATATTGTTTTTCTGAAAGTTTGGGGGCCGCAGATTACCGATGCCAGCCTGGAACAAATCGGGCGGATGAAAGAGCTGCGGGTACTGGGCCTGAACGATACCCGGATATCCGATGCCGGAGTCGCGGCGCTGGCTGGTCTGTCGAATCTGGAAGAATTGCAGATGTTGCGAACCGGAATTGGTGACAACGCGTTGCAGACGGTGGGAGCTTTGAAGAACCTGAAATCACTGTCTCTGCGTGGGACGTCCATTTCTGATGCCGGGCTTGGGCAGTTGGTTGGTTTGCCGAAACTCGTTGCGCTCGACTTGAGCGAAACCCAATCGCCGGGGATTACGGACGGTTCTGCCGGGGCGTTCGCAAAGATGTCGGCGCTGGAGGACATCAATTTGTGGCGAACGGCTGTGACCGATCGGACGGTCGAGGCGCTGGCAGGCTTGAAGACTTTGAAAAGGGTGAACCTGGACAAAACCGCAATCACAGATCGATCGGTCAGTCTGCTTGCCGGTCTTCGCGAACTGGATTGGTTGCACATCGGCAGCAATGAAATCACGGACGCAGCGATTCCTGATTTGAAGCGAATGGAGCGGCTGAAATACCTCAACGTGACGTTTACCAAACTGAGCGAGGAAGCGTTCTATGATCTTTACGATCTGATGGAAGAACGCGGTTGCGAGTTGATTGGACCGTAGTTGGCAGCATGGGTCCCCGACCCGTGCAGGCTGTTTTCCACACGGGTCGGGGACCATGCTACTGAAACCGCCCGGTTTTCACTCCTTTGGGGGTTTCTGCAGAAATACATCAGAATTCGGGAATCAGGAATGACTCACCTGGTACTTCTACATAAACCGAATCACTGAACTGATCGCAAAGATGCCGATTGACGACCAACTCCAGCGACAGTTTGAGACGGCCATCGATCAACATGCGGATTCGATGTATCGCGTCGCGTATCGGTTGACCGGTCATCGCGATCTGGCTTCGGAGCTGGTTCAGGAAACGTATTTGCAAGC
>JAYVKA010000187.1:0-8189 GCA_043768885.1 Planctomycetota bacterium | reverse complement strand
GGGTCAATGCGGGTTTAGGGACTCTTGCGATGGGGCAGAGCTCGTCTGGCTCAAAGTACCGTGGTGTCCAGGGGCCATCCAATTTTGGGATCGGTTCTGGCTTTACTCCAACCAACTATTCAGCCGGTCAACCGCACGAAAGGTTTTTTTACATCGACGGTAACGGCGATAGTACAGGCTCCTTGATTGTCGCTGGTGATTTTGAAGGCAACGGTTTTGAACCGCTTTTTTTGTATGCCTCCATGATGTTTGAGGGACAAACTTTTGAATCGATGGGGCTTACTCAAGGAACTTACGTTTGGCATTGGGGCGCGGGTGAAAATTTGGAAACGTACACTTTGCAAATCGGTTCTGTCCCCGAACCCACCACCTTTGTTATCTGGGGTGCCGGTTTGATCGGGTCAATCCTTTTTTGTGGTCGGCGAAATCGGGCGGCTTAAGCACGTTCGTACCTCCGGTGCAGACAGTTGTCTGCAGCCAGGGGAGAAGTGTCCGGGAACGTTTTGAGGCCTGGCAAAGATTCCTTGTCGTCCCGTTGGGCGGGCTGCGGATTGCAGGCCCAATCGCCTGACAATTGATTCCCTCCAGTCCGTGGATCCATACGTTATGGTCCCCAAACACTTTCCCGAATCTTGGCCTGCTTGTTCAATGAATGAGCCTGATTGAGTTGCTCCATCCAATTCGGCAAACGCTTTACCGGCCTAACGCCAATCCGAATGGAAACGAGCCCTTAAGCCAATTGTACCTGGCCGTAATTTTCGCCGCTCAAAAAAAAACAACGACCACGCCTAGAGGCTGCAAAATAATGGCACAAAAAAACAGGCCCCCCCTCCAGCCTTGAGCCGGACGGTGAATCAGGTTCGTCTGCTAACGTCGTTGACAAAACTTTAGCTTCTGTCAGAACGAGCCCGTCTGGGAGCTGGTTGTCGAGTTTCCGATCCGATCCAGGCCATCGACCGTGCGCTCCAGGCGAACAAGCCGACTCGAGGCGACGATCATGACGTAAACCAATCCATCGACCAATCCGGGCACACTACTGCCGACCAAGGTGCCTGGGGGAATTGAGAGGTAATTTTTCATTCGCCATTTGCCAGGGTCAACTTCTGAACTCTGATTACTATTGTGCGATATTGTGTCATGACGAATTTGCGATTTCAAAAATGAAACAGTCGAGACAAATACGCTCATGATCAACATTCGAAACATGCAACGACAAGAATGGCCTGTCGTTGCCCGGCTGATTCACGATTCGACGAACGGATGGTATGTGAATCGCGGAATGTCGCCCTGTTTTGCCAATGGCCCCGAAAGCACGCTGTTGTTTTGTGAAGTCTACGAGACACTCGATCCGGGATGTTGCCTTGTGGCGGTTGATTCAGATTCCGACGAGATAGTCGGCAGCTGTTTTTGGCATCTACGACCAACGCATGTTTCGCTGGGGATCATGAATGTACACCCGGGACATTTCGGCAAAGGCATTGCGGCGAAACTTTTGCGAGAGATTACGGGAATCGCGGATGAACGAAAACTGCCGGTGCGGCTGGTTTCCAGTGCCATGAACCTGGACTCGTTTTCGCTATACAATCGCGCGGGATTCGTTCCCCAAACCGTTTTCCAGGACATGCTGATCCATGTCACCGACGCAGCAATTTCCTGTGAACCCGTTCCCGACAATGATCGGGTGCGTGAAGCGGTCGAAACAGACGTCCAGGCGATTGTGGCTTTGGAGTTTGAGTTGTCGGGCATTCAACGGGAAGGGGATTTTCGTTTTTTCATTGCAAACAAAACGGGGCACTGGAAAACTTTGGTAGTTGAGGATGCCTGGGGAAAGCTGACGGGAGTTCTTGTCGCAATCCGCCATCCAGGCAGCAACATGATCGGACCAGGCGTTTCACGAAAAGAATCCGAAATGATCGCGTTGACGCAACGTATGCTTCCGTTTCACGAGAACAACACTGTTGTGATGCTGGTTCCTGCGTCTGCAAAGAACCTGACAAACGCTCTTTACGTCTGGGGAGCCAAAAACTGCGAGCTTCATATTTCCCAGGTCCGTGGTACCTTCCAAACCCCGACGGGGATCGTGGTACCATCGTTCATGCCCGAATCAGGCTAAGGAATGGATTGGCCTTGCGAATTGACTGTTTCGTATTGCATTCCAAAGACCTGTAGGTGTTTGCCATGACAAGCTCCCGGCGTCATAATGAGTCCTTGAAAAAAAAAGGCGAGAGACAGGCAATCAGGGCATTCTGCCTGTGCGATGAAATCGTAATTTAACTGGAACCCAACGCTATGAGCAGCTGGACGGGATCGACTGTTTGCGTGATCTGCGAAAAAACGCAAGTCATGATTCCTGGCAATCGGACGTGCGATGCGTTTGATTGCCGGCGGGAATATCAGGAATGGCTGCGGCTTCGCAAACCGGTTTGTGCGGTCTGCGGCGTTCCTCTCGACATGTTCACTGGCACCGGCGAAACATGTGGCGGCCAGGATTGCCAGATGCGATGGGTCGGCCTGACCCGCGCAGGCGACGGGATTTCGCTGGCCCGTTGTTCGTTTTGTGGTGTGTTTTCGATCAAAAGAAGTAACGGAGAATGCGTTTGCCGGGATCACTGCTGTGGAATGAATCAGGCATTGGCCCGTCGCATCGAAAATCAGCGAATCGAAGCGGAGAAGTTTCAGGACTTGGTGCGAACCGCAGAATCGCTTCGGGACAATCTTTCGGCCGAAAACCCGAACGGCAAAACGGAAAAGCATCTCGTCGCCATGGTCCCTCATACTTCCGCCCCCATGGCAGAACCGAACCCGGAGGCAGTGGCTTCGTTTGAAAAGAAGCTGCGGGAATTGGTTCATGCAGCGATCAATGAACCGGAAAAAGACGCCGACTGGCCACGTCGCCCCGAAAACCTCCCCGAACTTGCTACAGAGAAAGAATTGCCCGTTTTTATTCAGGGCTGTTCGTCCTGTCGGGGCCACTGTTGCCGCCAGGGCGAAGACCACGCGTTCTTGAGCGTTGGGATCATGCGCCGCTACACAAACCAGCATCCCGAAAAAACCGCCGATGAAGTGGTGAACGACTACCTTCAGTATCTCCCCGCCCAATCGATCGAGGATTCCTGCGTCTTTCACACCGACCATGGCTGCAACATGCCTCGCGAAATGCGAAGTGACATGTGCAACCAGTTTATCTGTTACTACCTGGGCGAAATTCGAACGAGTATTGAAAAAGGCGCCCCCGGATTTTTTGTCGTGTCGGAAAAAGACGGCACCTTTTTTGATACCCGGTTTGTCGATGTCCCGGGCGACCAGGAGTAACCACCGCGTCGGGTTCGTCATTGTCGTCGCCACCACCACAATGAAAGAAGAAACAAACCGGCATTCTCCCGATGAGCAACAGAATCGGAACTTCAACCTGTGTGATTTGTGAAAACTCTCCGTTGATAATCCCGGAGTGCCGGACGTGCCAGGCAATCTCGTGTCGCCTGGAGTACCAACAATGGCTGTTGAACCGAAAGCCTGTTTGCGCAGTTTGTGGCCGGCGACTTGAGACAGCCTTCGCAACAAGTCCGGTTTGTAGCCGCTCCGAATGCTCGATAAGGTGGAATTCCCTGGGCAAAGCCGACTCCGTGAGCCCGATGGCTCGCTGTTCGTCTTGTGGTGTGTATACGATCCATCAAAGCGGAACTGTTTGCCTTTGCAACGATCCGGGCTGCCGGCTGGTTCAGTCGATGGCCGCGCGAGCAGAGCGGCAACGAATTGAAAACGAAATGTTTCGCGAAATGACGGTCACTGCAGAGGCGATTCGAGATCGACTTGCGCGAGAAAACGGTGAACCCGAAAAATCCCGTTACGCGGTAGCCCTCATTCCCCATATCTCTGAAACAATGGCTCTGCCGAACAACGAAACAATTGCAATGTTTTGTGAGAACCTGGACGAGTTGATTCGTGCAGCGATTCATGATCCGGCAAAAGAATCAGATTGGCCCGAGCGAACCCGGGAATTGCCCGATCCGGCAAAAAAATCCGAATTGCCGGTTCTTGGACAAGCTTGTGCTGCATGTCGGGGAAAATGTTGCCGGGAGGGAAGTCACCATGCGTATTTGGGCGTTGGAAACATTCGCGACTACAGAACCAAGCACCCCGAGGCAAGCGGCGAAGACATAAAGCTCGCCTATTGGAGCCATTTGCCTCCGCTGTCGCTGACCGGTTCCTGTGTGTTTCACACTGACCAGGGTTGCAATTTGCCTCGCGAAATGCGCAGCGAAGTCTGCAATCGCTATATTTGCCGGTCGCTTCGGGCAATTCGGGCAAGCTTCGAAGCGAACGCCGAAGGGTTCTTCATCGTTTCCGAACAGGATGGCACGTTTCACGACGTGAGGTTTGTGGCTTCCCCCAAAAACCGGGAAGCGTTGACAACGGCGAGGACAACATGATTTTTATCGCCTAAAATCCGGTCAAGATACAAGTCGCCTGACCTGCACCGATTCGATCTTCCTTGAAGAAATTGATGTAGTGAAACAAAACTGGCGCGACCAACAGCAGACTGTCAAAGCGATCCATCAGTCCGCCATGGCCAGGAATGGTCGCCGCCATGTCTTTGACTCCAACGTCCCGCTTGATCGACGAAACGACGAGATCTCCACACTGCCCGAGGACGCTGATGATCAATCCCGTCGTGACCAGATGAACCGGCTGATCGATCGTCGTTCCCCGGAAAACAAAATGAGCAACGACTGCAGACAGCGTCGTCGTCAAAACAACCGCGCCGATTGATCCACCCCACGTTTTGTTCGGACTGGTTTTCGGAGCCAGTTTTCGTTTGCCAAAACTCTTTCCGGAAATGTAGGCGAATACATCATTCAGTTCAGTGCTGAGCAAAATCCAAATCAATATCGGACGAAACAGCTCATCGTTGCCAAAGAAAGCGAGATGCCCCAGGCTGGACCCAACCAGCGCAAATCCGAATACAGCCACGGCAACACGGCGAAGATATCCAACCGGTTCGTCGGCGAGCAGTTCAACGACGGCGATGAAGCAAAAGCCAAGCGGAACAGCGGTCAGAAACAGGCTGAACCAGTTATCGAGGACTGCAAAATAGGCAACCAGTGTCGAGATTAACACGGACACAACAGCCGACCGCGATTCCGACAACTTCGTCGCTGCCGCGTACTCCCGAAAACAAAACAGGCTGAGCAGCAGAAAAAAAATCCAAACCCAAAATGCTCCCAGCAGAATCGGCAGGATCATCGCGGCGGACAGGACATACCACGACCGGGTCCGCGCCAAAAGTTCGTGAAATGTCGCCGGAGCAATGCGGCCTGATTTCTTCAAAACCCGAACCAGAACCGAGGCCGTGATCAGCGCCAAAACCACAACCGCTGTTCCGCAAACCGTAACAGAGTGTTCAAAAGCGGATGTCGCATCAAAAAGACGTTGCCAGGTTGTCACGATTTATTCTTTCTGAGGAAAACTGCTGCCCGCATTAATCGCCGCGCCGCAGTCACCACCGACCCGACGACGATGCCCAGCAAAGCGACATTGGTTTCACTCCAGGCGAACTCGCCCATCACCGGCCGGGACAACTGCCAGTTCATCGGCCTAAATGCCAAATAAACAGCCAACAGCGTGACAACGGCCATCCGTTGTGGTTTTGCCATCGGACCGCAATAGTCCTGCGGCGCACCGACAGATTTTGCCATGGCGCGAATGTAGGCCACAAACACGGCCAGAATTGCTGCGACGAACCCCAGCCACGGATGGGCTCCGGCAGCAAATCCCAGTCCGGTCAAAACTGCGGCATCGGATACGCGGTCAGGCACTTCGTTGTAGAGTTCGCCGACGGGCGATGCGACTCCGCGCTTGATCGCCACCATTCCATCAAACAAATTACACAACAGTCGGACTTGGCAAAGCAGAGCCCCCGAAAACCAAACTGCCCGGCAAAGGAACCCCTCGACCTGATTCGTCGCGGCAAAACAAAAGCCGGCAATTACTGCAGCGCTCATCCCTGCTACCGAAATCGCATTGGGAGAGATTTGCGCCCCTGCCAGCCTGTTGGAGATCGCAGCTGCCCAACCCGTGTCGCGACTTCGAATGGGACGACGCTCTTCGGGTCGATAGTCTGCCGGGTTTTTCGTCTCGTCGTCCAATTGATATCCGATGCGAATTTCCAGCGAACGAAAAAAAAGAAAAGCAACCCGAATCAGTCGTGCCGCAATGCTTCGATTGGATCCAGTTGTGCCGCGCGAATGGCTGGATAAATCCCGAAAATGATTCCGACTGAAACGGCAATAAAAAACGCCAGCGGAATTGAAAGCGGAACAATGGTCGGCTCAAACTCCCGAACGCTTTCGGGCAGCGAGGCCATCAGCCCTGGAGTCGCCGTTTCCAGCAACGTTCGCGCTGTGCTGACAAACCACGGGCAAATCAGTCCGCCAAGAATTCCCGTGATTCCGCCCGCAACGCTCATGACCACTGTTTCCGCCAGAAACTGCCGAATGATCGCCCGTCGGTTGGCTCCCAATGCCCTGCGAATTCCGATTTCACGAGTTCGTTCGGTCACGGTCGCCAGCATGATGTTCATGATGCCAATCCCGCCGACGATCAGCGAGATTGCCGCGATCAAACCCATAAACGCCATGAACATTAGCCGTGTGACCCGCGCCTGTTCCAGCAACTCCAGCGGAGTAACGATCACCCAATCGGTTTTCTCGTGACGTCGAGACATGGTCCCAGCAATCGCCCGGGATGTTTCCAGAACCTGGTTCATGTCCCGAACACGAAATGTCATTTGGCTGATCTCGACGACTTCGTTGCGTCGGGTCCCTGCACTTCGCTCCATGGTCCAGTCGCCGATGCGCCGCCAAAAGGTTGTCAGCGGAATGTAGATGTCGTCGGAAAAATCCTGGGCTTCCAGCGAACTTCCAATTGCAGCCATCGCCCCGCGTTTTTTCATGACGCCGACAACTCGATAAGGCGTCGAACGAAGAGAGACGATAATTCCAAGGGCTGAATCAAGCGGGCGAAGTGTCCGGGCGAGTTCGTACGACAACACGCATACGTTTTCTTCGTCCTGCAAATCCGACGGGACAAGAAAGCGCCCTTCGAGCAACTTCATCCGCATCACGTCGTTGTACTCGGGCGTGCAACCAATGCAGTGGGCGTTGATATCGACCGAACCGAAATACAATTCCCGCCGCGCGTCGCGAATCCTGAGAACGCGGTCCACGGTTGGGATCGTTTCGAGCAATTCCTGATAATCGTCGCGGGTGATCCCGTAGATTGCCATGCTGGAATCGACATCGGACGCCGAAGTCGACGGGGGAAGAACGCTGCGAACGATAATGTTGTTCGTTCCCAGCTCTTCGATTTGCTGCTGGACCCGTTTGCTGAATCCTTCGCCAATCGCCAACAACCAGATAACGCTGGCAATTCCAATGAAGATGCCCAGAATCGTCAGTCCCGAACGCATCGGGTGCAACGACAGACTTTTCAGCCCCATTTTCCAGACGGACAAATTCATGGACCGGATTCCCGTTTACGGTTTGATGGCGACGGGAAAATCAACATCGTTCCGATAGCTCTCGGGATCGATCAATACTTCCTCTCCGGCCTCGACTCCTTCTTCGATGATCACAAAACGGTCGTTGTTCGAACCGGTCTTGATTGCACGCGGTACAAGTTTTCCATTGTCGCGAACCAGCACAAAACGCTCGTCGGCGTGGGGAATCACTGCGGAAATCGGAGCCTGCCGGACGGAAGGAATTGTTTCCGTCAGTATTTCAACCTTGGCCCTCAATCCGGTTCGAACATCTGACCCGGGGTTCACCAGCCCAACGACGACTTCGTATTCGATCGGTGCATCAAACCACCTCCGCGGCAGGGGATAAGCGGCGATCGACCGGACTTCTCCTTCAAAAACCTTGTCCGGCGCCGAGTCCAAACGGACTTTGACGTTCTGGCCTGCGGTGACCCGGCCAATTTTCGACTCGTTAACCGTTGCGCGGACCTGCATTCGGCTGGTGTCCGGCAAAAAGAAAATCGGCTGGCCGTCGCGCAACATCGCACCTTCTTCGATCACGAACGAAGCGTCTCCGCGCCGGTCCACGTCGTTGGCATAAATCACGGTCCCTTTGGACGGAGCCGTGATCCTGCAATTATCGACCTGTTGCTGAAATTCATTCTCTCGTTGT
>JAYVKA010000186.1:0-7161 GCA_043768885.1 Planctomycetota bacterium | reverse complement strand
CCCTTGGTGATCCCTTTGGTCGTGCCGCATTCGTCTGTCGTGATTACGACGTTCTGCGCGACGTCAGCCAATTTTCGGGTCAGGTAACCGGAGTCGGCGGTCTTGAGAGCCGTATCGGCCAAGCCTTTTCGGGCACCGTGAGTCGAGCTGAAATACTCGAGCACGGTCAGGCCTTCGCGGAAGTTCGCCTTGATCGGCGTTTCCATGATTTCGCCTGTCGGCTTGGCCATCAGACCTCGCATACCGGCCAGCTGCCGAATCTGTTCGACACCACCACGGGCACCGGAGTGAGCCATCAGGAACACCGGGTTTACGTAACCGCCGGTTCGCTCGTCGTGTTCCATCGCCTGCATCATGTTCTTGGTGATTTTTTCGCGGGCATGAGTCCACGTCTCCAGAACACGCTGATACCGCTCCTGTTCGGTGATCGCACCACGCTCGTAGAATTTGCGGAACTTGATGACTTCCTTTTCCGCTTCGCCAATGATCTGCTCTTTGGTATCCGGAGTCACAAGGTCGTCTGTCGCAAACGACAGACCGCTACGTGTACTCTCGCGGAAACCAAGCTGGTTCATATCGTCCAGTAACTGAATCGTCGCGCGACGTCCCAGCAGCTGGTAGCAGTCGGAAATAACGGTCGACAAATCGCCGCTTCGCAACGCGTAATTGTAGAAGTCCATTCCCCGCGGAAGCATCGCGTTGAACAGGATTCGGCCGTAACTGGTCGTGATGATCTGACTCGGCTGGCGTTCCTCTTCGTTGATCCGAACGTGTTGGCCACGCGGCAAACGAACCTTGATTTTCGCATGCATCGTAATGACGCCCTGCGAGTAGGCCATCTCGGCTTCTTCGAAAGTCGAGAAGGTCATTCCCTCGCCGGACTGCCCGGCCAAAACCAGCGAGATGTAATAGCAACCCATCACAGTATCCTGCGATGGGCTCATAATCGGCTTGCCGTTGGAGGGTGCGAAGATGTTGTTGGTCGACATCATCAACGTGTGGGCTTCCACCTGGGCTTCGATCGAAAGCGGCAAGTGAACGGCCATCTGGTCACCGTCAAAGTCGGCGTTGAAGCCTTTGCAAACCAGCGGATGCAAGTGAATCGCGTTGCCTTCGACGAGTACAGGCTCAAATGCCTGAATCCCCATGCGGTGAAGCGTCGGGGCACGATTCAACAGGACCGGGTGATTCTGGATGACTTGTTCCAGGATATCCCATACCTCTTCGTCCTTGCGCTCCAGCATCTTCTTGGCGCTTTTGATCGTGTCGGCGTGGCCAAGTTCTTTGAGCCGGCGAATAATGAACGGCTGATAAAGTTCGAGGGCGATCTTCTTTGGCAAACCGCACTGGTGCAGTCTCAGTCGCGGACCGACCACGATGACGCTACGAGCCGAATAGTCGACGCGTTTACCAAGCAGGTTTTCGCGGAACCGACCTTGCTTTCCCTTGATCATGTCCGTCAGGGATTTGAGCGGACGGTTGCTGCTGCCCAGAACCGGACGCTTGCAGCGATTGTTGTCGAACAAAGCGTCAACCGACTGTTGCAACATCCGCTTTTCATTCCGGATGATGACTTCTGGTGCGTTCAAGTCCACAAGCTTGCGCAGACGATTGTTGCGGTTAATGATCCGGCGATACAAATCGTTCAAGTCGCTAGTCGCGAAGTTTCCAGACTCCAGCAAAACCAAAGGCCGAAGATCCGGCGGAATAACCGGAATCACATCCAGCACCATCCACTCCGGACGGTTTTCGCTGTCACGGATGGCTTCGACTGTTTTCAGTCGGTTGGTCAGATCTTTTTTCTTCTGCTTGGAATTGGTCGTGGTCAATTCGACCCGCAGCTCTTCGCTCAGTTTGACCAAGTCCATGCTGGTCAACAATTCGCGAACCGCTTCGGCACCCATTCCGGCCTTGAAACTGTTTTCGCCGTATTGCGTTTTTGCCGCCCGATATTCGTCCTCGGTCAGCATGTCCCGGCGTTTCAGTTCGGTCGTGCCCGGATCCGTAACGACGTAGTCCTGGAAATAGATGATCTTTTCCATGCTGGTCGTTTTCATGTCCAGCAGGTTTCCCAACCGGCTGGGCATGGCTTTGAAGAACCAGATGTGAACGATCGGCGCGGCCAATTCGATATGTCCCATCCGTTTGCGGCGAACGCGGGAGTGCGTGACTTTCACGCCGCAACGGTCGCAGATCATTCCCTTGTACTTCATGCCGCGATATTTTCCGCAGGCACATTCCCAGTCCTTTTCAGGGCCAAAAATACGCTCGCAGAACAAACCGTCTTTTTCAGGACGGTAAGTGCGGTAATTGATCGTCTCGGGTTTTTTCACCTCGCCCATCGACCAGCTTCGAATGTCCTGTGGACGCGCGAGGCTGATTTTCACCGAGGCGTAATCGTTAATGCGATCGTAGGAAGTATCGGCCATTGCCATAATCGCCAGCTCCTGTGCTCAAAATTTCTAGTTCGGGTTACAATGGAAAAACGTCGGGACTGATTCTCATACTCGATCAGGTTCTTCGTTTTTCCAGTTGCATGTTCAAGGCCAGCCCGCGAATTTCGTTGGTCAAAACGTCAAAGCTGGCGGGGGTTCCGGCTTCGAGCGTGTTTTCTCCCTTGACCATCGACTCATAAATCTTCGTGCGACCTTCGACGTCATCGCTCTTGACGGTCAGCAATTCCTGAAGGATGTATGCCGCACCATAGGCCTCGAGGGCCCAGACTTCCATTTCTCCAAATCGCTGTCCTCCGAACCGCGCCTTGCCACCCAGCGGTTGCTGGGTAATCAGCGAGTAAGGGCCAGTGCTTCGGGCGTGAACCTTGTCATCGACCAGGTGGTGCAGCTTCAGCATGTAGATGTAGCCGACCGTCGTTTCCTGACCGAGTTTTTCGCCGGTTCGTCCGTCGAACAACTGCGCCTTGCCGTGTGAAGGCAGTCCGGCTTCGGCCAATGCAACGTTGATGATTTCCTCCGATGCTCCGTCGAACACAGGCGTAATCGCCTGGAATCCGAGTTTGGCACCTGCCCATCCAAGATGCGTTTCCAAAATCTGGCCCACGTTCATACGGCTGGGAACGCCCAGCGGATTCAACATGATTTCCAGCGGAGTTCCGTCCTCGAGGAACGGCATGTCTTCGACCGGCAGGATCTTGGCGATCACACCCTTGTTTCCGTGGCGTCCGGCCATCTTGTCACCAACCGAGATAACCCGCTTGGTGGCAATGTAAACCTTGACCATCTGCATGACGCCGCTGCGAAGTTCATCGCCGCGTTTCATGCTGTTGACTTTGCGATCTCGCTCGTCAATTGCCGCCTCGACAGCCGGCCACATTTCGGTGTGCATCTGTTCCAGTTGCGTGATCCGTTCCTCGCTACGCAACGACGAAACGATGCTCGACAGACGGAAGACCGCCGCCTTTTCCGCGATGAACTTCGGGTTCTGGTCGCGAGTCATCGGCGTGCCGTCTTCATCGGTGATCGTTTTGCCAATGATTTTTTCCATCGCTTCGACCATGTCGCCAAACGCGCGGGCAACCTGTTCATTGCCTTCGGTTTCGGCGGCCTTGAGGTCTTTCTCAAATACTTTTCTCTCTTCGTCCGACAGGCTCATTCGACGGGAGAATCGCAACGCGTCGATAACAATTCCTTCAACGCCAGACGGAACGTCCAGCGAATCGTTTTTCACGTCTTCGCCCGCACGGCCGAAAATCGCATGCAGCAGTTTTTCTTCCGGAGTCAACTCGGTTTTCGATTTCGGCGAAACCTTACCAACCAGAATGTCTCCCGGTCGAACATAAGTACCGACCTGAACAATTCCGTTTTCGTCCAGACTCTTCAGGGCTTTCTCGCTGACGTTCGGGATGTCCCGCGTGAATTCTTCCGGACCGAGTTTCGTGTCGCGAATCTCGACATCAAACTCTTCGATATGCAGCGAAGTGTAAGTGTCCTTCTTGACCAGATCTTCGCTGATAATGATGGCGTCCTCGTAGTTGTAGCCATCGAACGACATAAAGCCGACCAGCACGTTTCGTCCCAGCGCCAATTCGCCCTGAAAAGTCGCTGCACCGTCCGCGATGATTTCGTCCTTGTTGACCTTTTGTCCCATCGTCACAATCGGACGCTGGTTCAGGCAGGTTCGCTCATTCAAGCCAACGAATTTTTTCAGCGGATAGACGTCGCTTCCAATTTCGATTCGCGTGGCATCCACAAAAGTGACTTTTCCGGCGCGACGGGCCTTGATAACCATGCTGGAGTTCGCAGCGATCGATTTCTCAATTCCGGTCGCAACAATCGGCGGCTCGGCCACCAACAGCGGCACGGCCTGACGTTGCATGTTGGAACCCATCAACGCGCGGTTGGCGTCATCGTGCTCCAGGAACGGAATCAAAGCCGCCGAGACACCGATCATCTGGCTCGGAGCCGTATCGATATATTGAACGATGTCCGGCGAGACGATTTCGAAGTCTTCCTGATAACGTGCGATCACGTTGCCACCCATCAACTTGTTGGGTTCAATCGCACCATCAATCAGCGGAGTATCGGCCGGGGCAATGTGGGCATTGGTTTCTTCGTCGGCTCGCAGCCAGGCGATGTCGCTGGTCACTTTGCCTTTGAGCACCCGGTAGTAGGGACTGACCAAAAATCCGTATGAGTCCACGCTGGCATACAAAGCCAAGCTGGAAATCAGACCAATGTTCGTACCCTCAGGCGTCTCGATCGGACAGATCCGGCCGTAGTGGGAAATGTGAACGTCGCGAACTTCAAAGCCCGCACGTTTCCGGTTCAAACCGCCAGGGCCGAGGGCCGACAAACGACGTTCGTGAGTCAGCTGGCTGAGCGGGTTCGTCTGGTCAACAACCTGGCTCAACTCGCCACGTCCAAAGAAATACTCGATCGCTGCCGAAATACTCTTTGGATTCACGAGACTTCGCGGAGTCATGTCATCGACTTCTTTCAGGCTCATTCGCTCCTGAACCGTTCGACGCAATTTCAAAAAGCCCTTGCGAAGTTCATCCGCAGCCAACTCGTCAATCGTTCGCAGGCGACGATTTCCCAGGTGGTCGATGTCGTCTTTCTCGGCGTTACCGCCGCTGACCGACAATTCGAGGATGTACTTGATCGACTCCAGAATGTCTTCCGGCCGCAAAGTCATCTCTTCTTCAGAGACTTTCATTCCCAGCTTGCGATTGATGCGGAAACGGCCAACCTTGCCAAGGCGATAACGATTTGAATCGTAAAATTTTTCGTCGAACAGTGTTTTGGCTTTCTCCAAAGCTGGCGGATTGCCCGGCCGCAATCGCTGATAAATTCTCAGCAAGGCCTCCTGATGACTTGCCGCCTGGTCTTCAGCCAGCGAGTTCAAAATCAGCGGCGTTCGGGGAGCCTGCATGATTTCCAGGGATTTGACATTGGCCGTGCAGATGATCTCGGCTGCTTCGCGGGTTATTCGCTGTCCCGATTCGACAATGATCTCGCCGGCTCGACGATGTCCTGCCGGATACACAACGTCGTCGACGGCAACTTTGGCTTCCAGCTTGCCGGCGCTGCGGCCGTCAATAACCTTAACCTTGGTCGTCTCGTAGAACGCACGCAGGATGTCCGAGTCTTCGCTGTATTTAGGCGACATCGCACGGAGCAATGTCATCGCCGAAAATTTTCCGCTCTGGTCAATGCGAACGGTCAACGTTTCCTTCCGCGTCACATTGACTTCGATCCAGCTTCCACGCTCCGGGATCACCCGGCAGCTTGGCGATTCACGATCGGTCGTCGCGTCGGTAGACATAACAAAGTCGATGCCAGGGCTGCGGTGCAACTGGCTGACGACGACGCGCTCCGCACCGTTGATGATGAACTCGCCGCCACCCATCATGATCGGGATATCGCCGAGGTACACTTCTTCTTCAACTGGCTGGTCTTTCAACAATCGCAACCAGACCCGAAACGGCCGACCATAAGTCAAACGAAGTTGACGGCATTCTTCCGGCGTATAGCGCGGTTTGCCCAACTCGTAGCGGACATACTCCAGCTTCAGAGACTTGTCGTAACTCTCAACCGGAAAAATCTCGCGCAACACGCCTTCGATACCGGCGTCCTTGCGTTTGTCATGTTCGACATCGATTTGCAAAAATGCGTCGTAACTGGAAGTCTGGATTTTGGTCAGGTCCGGCGGAATTGGATATTCACGTCCGCTGCCAAACTTGCGAATTGTTTTCGGTTCCAGGCGACGATTAGCTGTGGTAGCCATTTAGGGCGTTACCTCCTGGTCAGCAGGTCGGGTGCTGACAAAACGGTGTCGGAAATTTTGGCGGGGGCTGTTGCCAACAGACAGATAGACCGGCGCGCACCTTCTCCCAAGGTGGACGCCTGCCGTAAAATAAAAGCTGTTCTTGCAGCCACAGGGCGGTCGGCACTCGAACAATGATCAAAACCGGATGGGACCCACAGACCGTTTCCGTTTTACCGGATACGGCCATCGTCACTGGCCCAGGTCGTGACGATTATCCAACAAAGGATCGTAATACAACAGCCCGAAAAACGGGGCTTTGCCGAATACAAGCACGCTTGCACTCGCTAACCCGCTTCCCATCCGTGATAGGCAGGCAACTTCAAAAGCCCGATTCGTCTCGGTGAAACGAAGCAGGCAATCCCGCAGAGCTATTTCAACTCGACGGTTCCACCAGCTGCTTCGATTTCCTTCTTTACTTTTTCCGCTTCGTCCTTCGAAACGGCTTCTTTCAGTTTCGCCGGGCAGCTTTCTACCATTTTCTTGGCGTCCATCAGGGAGGCACCAGTAATGGTTTTGACTACCTTTACGACGTCCAATTTCTTGTCACCGTGACCGGTCAAGACGACGTCGAACTCGGTTTTCTCGGCAACGGCTTCAGCAGCACCGCCACCACCAGCCATCATCATCACACCACCACCAGCGGCGGCTTCGATGCCGTGTACCTCTTTGAGGTAATCACTGAGTTCTTTGGCTTGCTTAAGAGTCAAACCTACGATTTTGTCACCCAAAGTTTTTGATTCTGCGGAGAATTCCATGGTCGCTGCTTCTGACATTGCTCGATTACCCTTTCAATTGATCGCCCTGACACCCCTGACTCAGGGCATCAATGAGAAAATTTACAAATTTTTTTGGTTCTTGATAAGGCCCAGCTGG
>JAYVKA010000185.1:0-14853 GCA_043768885.1 Planctomycetota bacterium | reverse complement strand
TTGCGTGAGACTCTACGCGACCGCCGCACGATTGTCACGCTGATTTTGATGCCGTTGATCGTTTACCCGATTCTCAGTCTGGTCTTTCGCACATTCCTGTTTTCCAGCATGGGAGAACTGGCCGAAGACAACCTGATTCGATACCGCATCGTCCTGATGTCCGATTGGTCCGAGAAATCGTTGACTGATTTGATTGCAACACTGGACGGTGTAGCAGCCTTTGAGAAAGAAGCAAAGAACCAGGGACGTGTCGTACCAGAATCCAATTCGGATGCTGGGGCCGGCCTGGAGAACCCGGGCATTCAATCGCAATTGAATTCGCCACCTGTCGAAGCCCCGCTCGGGAAGCATGAAATTCTGCTCAAAGAGCCGGACCGGAAAGATGCTGAAGGGATGATTCAGCGAGGGGACGCCGACCTGGTTGTTTTTGTGCAAGGAAAACAACCGACCGCGGAAATACTGGAACCGACCGAGCTGTCCCTGTTCTATAGCGAAGACCTTGGACGAAGTGCCCGTGCGGCTACATTCTTGACCGATCACATTGACCTTTTGGACCGCGTCGAATTGCAGAATCGGCTGATCAAAAATCAGCTTGATTCCCGACTGCTTTTGACGAAACGCGATGAAGTCATCAAGGCCGATGCTCCCCGGGGGAGTATCTCGTTTACCACAATTATTCCGCTCGTACTCGTGTTGATGACGATTACGGGTGCAGTCTACCCTGCGATCGACCTGACTGCCGGAGAGCGGGAGCGGGGAACTCTGGAGACATTGATCGCAACGCCCGTTTCCCGAATCCGAATTCTGGTCGGCAAGCTGATCGCGGTATTAACGGTCGCAGTGTTAACGGCCAGTCTGAATATTATCGGCATGATGTCCACCGTTTGGGCCTTTCAGCTGGATAAACTCCTGATGGGGGACACTCCGCTGACGTTTGCCATATTTGGCAAGCTGTTTGGTTTGCTGATCCTGTTCGCAACTTTTTTCTCGGCGTTGTTGTTGGTCGTCACCAGTTTTGCCCGCAGCTTCAAGGAAGCCCAGGCGTATTTGATTCCGATCATCCTGCTCTCTTTCGCGCCCGGATTGATTGCGATGACGCCGGGGTTGCAGCTGGAAGGGCCACTGGCCGTTTGCCCGATGGTGAACATCCTGCTGCTGGCCCGCGACCTACTCGAAGGGAACGCTCAATTGTTGCCTGCGGCGATTGCAATTTTTTCGACGATCGTGTACGCCGCCGCGGCCATTGGACTGGCCGCAACGATTTTCGGAGCCGACTCGATTCTGTACGGCAGCCAGGGATCGTGGCGGGAAATGCTGGTTCGTCCTGCGGAGTCGATCGAAGTCGCCGCACCGGCCACCAGCATGTTGGTGCTCGCCCTGTTATTGCCCGTCAACTTTGTGTTGATCGCGCTGATGGGCAAGATAAGCGATTCGGTTGATCGACAACTGCTGTTGAGTGCCGTCTTTACGACCCTTTCGTTTTTTCTCCTTCCGTTGCTGGTTGCGTGGCACCAAAAAATACGGCTCGGTTCCGGATTCGGCATCCGCTGGCCTGGCCCCACGACTTTGATCGCGGCAATCCTGTTGGGTCTGGTGATGTGGCCAACGGTGATGAGCATGATCTCGCTGTTTCACACTTTGATCGACTTTGTTTCCGGAAGCGAAGTCAGCGAGCGGTGGCAGCAGCGGCTGGTGAAATTCAGTGCTGAACAAGCCGAACGTTTTCGCCAGGCACCGTTGCCGATTGTCGTCCTCGCCATGTCGATCGTGCCGGCGATTTGCGAAGAGTGGTTCTTCCGGGGAATGTTGCAACGATCGTTGCTGAACTACGCGCGACCCGTTGGTGCGATCATTGGCAGTGCCGTTGCCTTCGGCGCGTTTCATACACTTTCGGGAAGTGTCGTCGCTTTTGATCGTCTGATTCCGACCGCATTGATGGGAGGCATCCTGGGCTGGATCGCCTGGCGAACCGGTTCTATCTTGCCTGGAATCGCGCTGCACATGTTTCATAACGCCACCATTGCACTCCTTGCGAGATACTCGCCGCAACTGGAGCTGCTCGAATGGTTCCCCGACTCCAACGAATCGATCCCCGGTTCGTGGACCTTAACCAGCGTCGTCGCCACGATCGCCTTGTTGGCCATGATTTACGCGGTCACCCGCAAGCGGCAGTCATCCATCGGCATTCAAAAGTCCATCGTCTGACGAAAGAAATCGTTGTGACCGAAGCCGCATCGCCAGAAAAAGTTGTGCTGGAAGTCAGGGTTCGGATCAAGCGTGATTTTCCAATCGAAACAGAACCCCTCGCTCGCTTCCAGATCGATAGTAAACCAGAAATCATCCCTCGTGCATTAACGCCTGGAATCCGGCTTCCAATGTTTCCGCCATTTGATCGATTTCGGATTCGGTTTGGGCGGTCGATAATGCGCCGGCACAGGTGTCGAACATCAGAAAGCCGTTGTGGTACATGTGATCGACCAGGCATGTCGTGCGATACATCTCGGCGGGGTTTTGATATGCCGTTCGATAATCGATCGGCGGCACTGGTTTCAAATGGACACGGAACATTGATCCGGCTCCGGTCACACAGGCGTCAATGCCTGACGAAACGATCGCCTCGGTGATTTTTTGGCGAGTGTAATCACCCAGCCAATTCAGCCGGTCAATGGCCGGTTGGTCAAACAGTTCCATGGCAACTCGACCCGCCACCATGCTGACCGGATTGGCGGAATAGGTTCCGGAGTGCGGGAAAGGAATTCTGGAGCGGGTGGAATCGAGAACCGACATGTATTCGTCTTTGCCGGCCAGCGCGCCAATCGGGAAACCGCCGCCGATGATTTTTCCCAGCGCTGTCAAATCTACTGGAACCGAATACCAGTTCTGAGCGCCGCCATAACCCATCCGGAACGTGACCACTTCGTCCAGGACCAACAGCACTCCATTTTCCAAGGTCCACTTTCGCAAGCCATCCGTATATTCATCGCTGGCCCGAATCAATCCCGCCCGATGCGGCAGCGGATCGATGATGACGCAGGCAAGTTTGCTGGCGTGTTTTTCCAATAGAGAAATGGTGCAATCCAGATTGTTGAACGGGAAGACGATGACGTCGTCCAGAGCGCCTTGCGGTGTTCCGTCCGAAACAGGAGTACTGGCGGGTTGTGTGTCGGGGCCCCAATTGGATGGTCCCGATTTCTGACTGACCTCGGCATAGTCGTACGTGCCGTGATAGGCTCCCTCTGCTTTTGCAATCCTGGGCCGACCGGTGTAAGCCCGGGCCGCCTTGATCGCCGCCATCACCGCTTCCGTTCCGGAATTCATGAATCGGATTTTATCAAAGCCGTCGTTGCGATCACAAAGATGCTGGGCCAGCCGCAATTCCTGCTCGGTTCCCATCGTAAAGGCTGTGCCGAGCGAAAGTTGGGCGGTTACCGCTTCGATGATCTCCGGACAAGCATGACCGTGAATCAGCGACGACATGTTGTTGGCAAAGTCGATGCGTGTAACCCCGTCGATGTCGGTCACGCGACAGCCTCTGCCAAACGCTGCGTAATCCGGGTGCGGCTTGCGGAAAATCGTGTTCCGGCTGATCCCGCCCGGAAGAACCTTTAACGCTTCTTCGTAGAGTGCCGTGCTCCTGGATTTGGTTTCCGTTGTATTCATGAATTCAATTCGGTAAAAATCTTCGTTACAAAAGTGACTGCCGCCACGAAGTCGTGAATGGTTCGTTTAACGACGAGCCGAAAGCGACATCTTTTCTGATTTCCGAAGTCGTCGCCATCGGCTCGACGTTAAACGAATGGCGGTCCTTGCACAAAGGCAACTGCCGGGCAATCGTTTTGGATTTCGTCCTGGCTTAGTAAAAACCAGGTTTCGACTCGTCTTTGGATTTCGGAAACAAGCCGACTTCGTCGTAAATCACGCGGTCTTCATAGTCGTTGAACCAGATTGCTTTCGGATTCCTGCCGACGATTGCCACCTTGCCCTTGTTCTTTGCATCTGCCACGCCACGCATCAACTTGAAAATTACAACACCGTTCTCGCCATGCGGAACATTCATCGGTTCGTTGGTTACCGCACAGACCTCGGTCTTGCCCTTGTAGTGCGTGATCGACAGCCGGGCGTGGGTTTCGATTCCGGAAAGCCCTTTCTGTGACTCGTTCAGCACATTCCAGGCCTCCTCGATTGGCACATTGAAGGCACGATGCCCGACAATGTCGCGGCCGCAGAAGAAATAATGATTCTCAACACCGTTTCGTTTCAACTCCCGCTGCATGATTCGAATCGCATCGGGATCGTTGTTGATGCCGCGAATGATTGGGGATTGGTTGTCGATATTGACCCAGCTTCGGCTGGCAAGATTTTCCACCGAACGGCGGGTGTTGTCCAGCCAAACCAGTCCTCCGCGCGGATCGGTGATGAAGTTCCCTGCCGCGTCTTTTTTTAGAAATTCATCCGGATGATTGAAGTGAATGACGATTCGAATATTGGTGCGCGGATAGAGTTCATGGAACCGGTCGAGCATCTCAAAAAACGCATCGTCAAACCGGTCGGGGTAGAAGGCGAGTTCCTTGGTGCCGAGTCGGATATTTTCGACGCCAGCCTCGGCCAGCGACGCCCACCAGTTGGCAATGACTTTGTTGGTCAGCACCATCGGATCGCCGCCGGACATCAGGACTTCGCGAAGTCGTCCCCGGCCGGTATTGGGATGCACGCCGCCATTTGCATCGACCAAGCGGTTGTGTTCCTGGACATAGGCACAGACCTCTTCGACTTTAGCCAATCCTTTGGGAGCCATCGAGCCATCGGGCCGCGCCACGTCTTTGCGTGCAATCAACTCTTCGCGGTAGCAGAACCGGCAATGCGCGGAACAGGTCGAAGCAACATAAATCAGTGCGAGTTCGTATTTGTGGATCATCCCTTCGACTGGGCTGTAGTCCATCTGCTTGCCAGGGTCCTGCGAACCGGTCAGGTCAAATGTTTCAGCCGGGCTGGCCTTGATCAATTGCTGCATTGCCTTGCTGTTTTTGGCTTGTTCAAAATAATGGCGGGTAATTTTGACCGGCATCCGCGATTCAATGTCGCGTGACGTCCCCTGGATCTCGAGCAACGCGGCCAGCTCTTCATCGCTGTAGAAGCCCCGCATGTCCGCTTCGACAGTTTTATCGACAAACTTGTCGATGCCGGCTGTTATGTCGCGGATGTAAGACCCCTTGCTGACCGACTCGACAAACGACTGGGCCTTTTCCGAGAGCCCAAAAACAGTGGCAGTTGACATTGAGCGATAACCTTTGAATAAACAGCCTGGTTCCGCCGCGAATGTTCAGCGATTGTCCAGTGAAACAGATACGTCTCCACGTCTGGATTTCCTGCCAACATCCTAGCCGGTCCTGTATTGGAATCAAGCAAAGGCATTCGCCGTCAAGGCAGCACATCTGGCGTCGAAAAGCGCTCCGGCAACAATTCTATTGCCGGGTCGGTCAACGTGACGCGTGAATTGCCGGCTTCTGATTTAGTCAGATTCTTTCAACTTGTTAAGCTTCGGGCCGGGGTGAATTCGCGAAGTTGGGCGATCGCTTCGAGGGTGGCGTGTTCGACGGCCTCCAGCCAGCGTTCACCGGCGAGGTGTTTTCGTGATGCAGCTTCCCAGCCAAAAATGATCCCGCGCGAACTGTTCACGATTGCACCCAGACCCTGACGATCAAAAGCCTGGGCCACATCGCTGGCGGTGCCACCCTGCGCCCCGAATCCCGGTACCAGGAACAGAGTGTGGGGCATGGAGTCGCGAAGCTGCTTCAATTCTTCCGGCCAGGTTGCACCGATGACCGCGCCGACCGAACCGTATCCGCAAGTGCCAACCGTTTTCAGTGCGAGCTGTTCAACCGCATTGCCGACATGCTCGAACATTGGTTGACCTGCTGCGACCGGCGACTGGAAATCCGAACTGCCTGGATTCGACGTTCGGACCAGAACAAAAATTCCTGCGTCCCGTTCCATCGCTGTTTGAACAAACGGCTCCAGCGTGTCCCGGCCCAACCACGGATTCACTGTCAACGCGTCGGCACCCCAAGCCGACTGTCCGTTCGATCCGAGATATGCGTTGGCATAGGCTTCGGCCGTACTCCCGATGTCGCCCCGTTTTCCGTCGAGAACAACCAGCAGTTCTTTCGAAGTGCAATACGCAATGATTTCCCAAAGCGCCTGCATTCCAGGCGGACCCAGCTGCTCAAAAAAAGCCATCTGTGGTTTGACAGCCGGAACCAATGGCGCAACGACGTCAACAATGGATTTGCAGAATTGCAAATAGGCCTGTGCAACAACTGCGGGTTCACCGGACTTGGGTAGCAACGGTTCAGGCAGCTGATTGGTTCGTGGATCCAGGCCGACGATCAAGGGCGTTTGCCTGGCTCGAATCGTGTGGACGAGCCGGTCGGCGAAATTGGTGTTGGCAGTCATGCGAAAATTGTTGGTGAACGAAAAAACCGCACGACCAGTTTGAAATGGTTGTGCGGTTCTTATTGTTTCAGGATTTCGCCTGGACGCCACCCGGCACCGTGGTTGCAGGCTGCGGAAACCACAGGCTGGAAGCCTATGCCACGTTAGACGCTGAACGAATTTCCACAGCCACAAGAACGCTTGGCGTTCGGATTGTGGAACTGGAAACCACGCTGCTCCAGACCGTCGAAGTAATCAACGCTGGTTCCGTCCAGAAACAACGCGCTCTTGCGATCGACCACCAGCGTTACACCATGCTGTTCGAATTTTGTGTCGTTGGCTTCGTCATAGTCGGTGGCAACATTCAGGCTGTAGTTCAGCCCGCTGCATCCGCCGCCAACTACCGAGACCCGCAACATCGCTTCGCCGTTTTCATATCCGCCTTCGGAAATGAATTTCTTGACTTCGATTGCCGCTTTTTCAGTTAGTACAACACTCATTTGATTTCGACTCCTCGATCCAGAGTAAAAGCTGATTGCTTTCAATATTATTTTGATCGGCCAAACTGCCCGGACGATTCAATCGAACCCATCCAGTCACGTCCTTCCCAATAACCCCATTTTTCACGACTCCGGACAATTGTCCAGATCATTCGTCGCCTTCGATACCACGAATGCAGCCAAACAGGCAACAATCCGTGCTATTCCCCGCCAAATCGCGGGCTCGACACCCGAATTGTCGCAGCCAAAACCGGCCGCAGCAGTCGGACAGGCTCCGAGATGCCGTTTCCACCTGATCCATGATACACCACCGGCCCTCAAATTCCGAACAGGGCGCTCAAACAAATTTGCGACCAGGACTCCATCCGTTCTATGTCCCTCGTCAACTCTTCCAACGACAGGAACCCGGCCTCGGCGATTCCCGACTCTCTTGGAAAAACATCCGGGCGTTCGACATCCAGCAAATGGACGATCCCCAAATGGACTTTGCCCACCTCGGTTTCGTCGTCATTGATCAAGCCGACGCAGGACTCGGTGTAAGGCGTCTCGATACGTACTTCTTCTGCGAGCTCCCGTTCCAGGCCCTGGCGATAGACGTTTTCACCAACCGCTTGAGCATCGATCGAAGAAATATGACCGCCGATGCCGACACTCATCTTGCTCTTCAGCCGTGCCTCGCCCTGGCCACCGCCACGCGTGTACCGAAAAATGCGAACGACTCCCGACGAGTCAGTATGGCGAAAAATGCAGTACGGAATCAGTTGTTTATAGGAAGGGTCTTCTTCCATCTCGCTGCGTGGCCGATACTCCGCGAGATCGGTATTCAACAACCGCTGGACGTAGACATCGGTTTCCCGCGAAAAACCCTGAAAATATCCCAACGAATGAAACAGGTCCGTTGGAACCACAAGTACCTGTTCGGTTTCAACCATCGACATGTTTGGTTTGCCTCCTTACTCGTCCATCACAATTCTGGATTCGAAATGAATTCAGAAGATTGTACCGATAAACCAGCCAGCCCAGGACCACCCTGCGAGAAGCGGGAATTCCGGAAAAAAGCCCGGCGTTCAGTGCGCAAGTCTGCAGCGGACCTGCAAACCGATGTAGACTTGACGAGCTTGTCGATTCCCCAACTTCCATTTTTCAATCCTGCGAATTGCCAATGTCCCACAAAAGCGCCGTTCGGTTTTTGTCGTTCGGGTTATTCGTCCTTTGTGCAAGTGTGAACGGCAACGGGTGCGGCCAATCGTCCCAGCCCAACATCGTCGTGTTTTTGGTGGACGACATGGGATGGCAAGACACTTCGCTGCCGTTTCATTCCGAAGTGACTCCGCTGAACAAACAGTTCCACACTCCCAACATGGAACGACTGGCCGCAGCCGGCATGAAATTCACACAGGCTTATGCTTGCTCGGTTTGCTCGCCGACCCGGGTCAGCCTGATGACCGGGATGAACGCCGCGCGACATCGAGTAACGAATTGGACGCTTCGGAAAACCCAAAGTGTCGATTCCAAACACGCGACGCTGGATTTTCCGGATTGGAATGTGAACGGACTCAGCCCGGTTTCCGGAATCGAACGGACCGTTCACGCACGCCCATTGCCGAAAATGCTGAGCGACGGCGGCTATCGAACGATCCACGTCGGCAAAGCACACTTTGGCGCTGTCGATACGCCGGGAGCCGATCCGCTGAAGCTTGGATTCGACGTCAACATCGGAGGCCATGCAGCCGGCGGCCCAGGCAGCTACCTCGGCACAAACAACTTCAGCGCTGATTTTCGCCAGGGAGACAGGATTTGGGACGTTCCCGGGCTGGACGGGTTTCACGGCAAGGAAATTTTCCTGACCGAAGCCCTCACCCAACGTGCCGTTGCCGAAATCGATCGGGCGGTCGCCGACAAACAACCGCTCTTTCTCTACATGGCCCATTACGCGGTCCACACTCCGATCGAAGCCGACCCGCGATTTGTCGAAAAGTACATTCAAGCCGGCCTGGTCCCGATTGAAGCCGCCTACGCGTCGATGGTCGAAGGGATGGACAAATCGCTGGGCGACATCGTGGACCGGATTGAGAGTCTGAACATCGCCGAAAACACTGTCATCATTTTCCTGTCCGACAATGGTGGCTTGAGTGCCGTCGGACGCGGCGGAAAAAAACATACACACAATCTCCCGCTCAACAGCGGCAAAGGTTCAGCCTATGAAGGAGGAATCCGCGTGCCGATGCTCGTCTCATGGCCTGGTGTTACGAGGGCCGGATCGCAAACCGACGCACCAGTCATTGTCGAAGACCTGTTCCCGACAATCCTCGAAATTTCCGGAGTCATGATGAACCATTCCGAACAGTTCGCGGCAGACGGGTTGAGCTTTACAGGGTCGCTTCACGGCAAATCCGATCCGCAATTGAGCGACCGTCCACTGTTCTGGCATTTCCCCAACAACTGGGGCCCGACCGGTCCCGGCATCGGCCCGTCCAGCACAATTCGGCAGGCAGACTGGAAACTGATTCACTTCTACGAAGACGGCCACGCCGAACTGTACAACATCGCCCAGGACATCGGTGAACGAATTGATTTGGCAAATGAAAAGCCGGAAAAGTGCAAAGAGTTGTCCCAACAACTGGGCCAATGGCTGAAGTCTGTTGATGCTCAAGTCCCCATCAACAAGGTAACCGGCCTGCCCGTTCCATTTCCCGACACCTAATTATCTGCAGGGCCGAGTGGCCCAATACCAACCGGGAGTTTACTTCGATCGTGCCAGGATCACATACAACTCGATCCACATTTCCCAGAACAGGTCCGGATTCTTTTCGCTTACGTCAACCAATTCGGAAGGATCGTTTTCCAGATCAAACAACTGAAGTTCCATCGTAGGCGATTCGTTACCCTGACGTGTTGGTTTTACGGTCCGGACCAGTTTCCATTTGCCTTTTCGATATCCCAGGTTCCCACCGTTGCCGTTGTCCTGCTGGACCAGACTCGTTCGCCCCTTTGCCCCGTCGAGCCCAAGCAAAGCTCCGAGCACATTTTCGCTATCGAAACAGTGTCCTTTTCCCGGCTCGACACCAATCAACGCACCAAGGCTGGCAGCGAAATCAATCGTGCACACCATTTCAGCGGAAACCGAAGGATCGATGGTTCCTGGCCACGAGGTAATGAACGGCGTCCTCGTCCCTCCTTCGAAGACAGAATATTTTCCACCGCGATAGGGCCCCGCCGGTTTGTGCGTTCCGTTTTCCTTGACCGCCGAGTCTTTGTAGCCGTCGTTCAACACCGGTCCGTTGTCGGAACAGAAAACGATGAGAGTGTCTTTCTCTTTCCCAAGCCGCTTCAACGTCGTCATCAACTCCCCGACACACCAGTCGAGTTCGACAATCGCGTCGGTTCGCAAACCGTGTGGAGTCTTTCCCTGGAATCGTTCGTGCGGCATCCGGGGTACATGCAAATCGTGCGAAGAGAAAAACAGAAAGAACGGCTCGTCTCCGGCTTCCTCCATGAAGCGATTTGACTGAAGCACCCACTCATCGGCGAGGTCTTCGTCGCGAAAACGGGCCGAGTGACCGCCGGTGTAGAAGCCAATTCGGCTGATTCCGTTATGAATTGTTCCATTATGCCCCTGATCCCAGTCCAACCGCAACGTCGCCCGTTCGGAGACTCCGGTGGGATGGTCCTGCGAAGGAGCCTTGTCGCCTACCCACAACGGATCTGCCGGATCCAGATTGCGAACCCGGTGATCCTCGACAAAAACCTGCGGCACGCGATCGTTGGTCGTCGGCAGCAGGAAACAATGATCAAAACCAATCTCCAGGGGCCCCGGTTTCAGCTCGCCATTCCAGTCGGGACCGCCGTTGCCTCCCAATCCCAAATGCCATTTGCCGATTACAGCAGTGCGATAGCCCGCGCGTTTCAAAATTGCCGGCAATGTATCCACGTCCGTATCGATAATCAGCGGACTGTTCGGCGGAGCGATTCCCGTTCCCTTTTTTCGAAAAGCGTAAGTGCCGGTCAGAAATGAATAACGGGTCGGAGTACAGGTCGAAGCCGAACAATAGCCGCTGGTAAAGCGGACTCCCTGTTTCGCCAACTGGTCGATGTTCGGCGTCTGAAAAGTGACCGCGCCATAGCAAGACACATCCCCGTAGCCCAAATCATCAGCCATGATAACGATCACGTTCGGCCGCCTGGGTTCATCGCCGAAACCAGACGACGCTACCATTCCGAAAATCAGGGCGACGGTCAAAACAACAATATCAGCCAATCGCTTCATTTTTCTGTTCGCATGAATGAGGACTAGGCGAAGTCCGCCAACGGCGCTGACAAATTCATAAACGTCACCCGCACTGTCCAGTCGTCGACCAAAAGATCGTCCATGTCATAAACCGTTCCCGGTTGCTCATCGGCGTTGACAATATATTCGGAGCCGGAACTCGACCGGAAAACATAGTCGAGTCCGTCTGTCGAAATCGCCGAAAGCTGGCCCAGCACGGGATGCTCGATGCCGACCACGATCGCCGAGCGCACTTCCGGAGCTGCGGCTGCGGAAACCGTCCGGTTGAACAGCTGTAGATTGGCAAGTGACGATTGATCGGACTCTTCGCCGGCACCTCCCGAATTCGCGTAAAACCACCAACGCCCGGACTGACCGACGCAGACCGACTGGTCCAGCCGATGCCAGCGCGGTTGCCACAATGCAAATTGCAGTTCACCTGGATGTTCAGTTTGATTCGTCACGGCCTGCCTGTTTGCTGCGGAAAAAAAACCCAACGTTCTCCGGCAGTATTGCCAATTCAACCGCCCAACGCAATTCATTGCTGTAGATTTCCGTGGCTTTGGCTTCCAGCCGAAGCTGGGACCAAAAAAATTTCGCCTGGAAGCCAAAACCACAATGACGTTATCGAAAAGTCCTCTAGTAGTTGCTCTCAACTCCACTCGCCCGCAAATCTCTGGCAAGCGCGTTTGCACCGGAAAACAGAAAAGCCCGGAAACCCACCGCCCGGGCGGCTTCGACGTTTTCCGGTCGGTCGTCGGTGAAAAATATTTCTTCGGCGGCAACACCGGATGCAGCGATTGCCTGATCGAAGATCCGCCAGTCCGGCTTGGCCGAGCCGACTTGAAAGCTCAATATGAAAGTCTTAAATGCCCGATTCATCCAGGGCAATGTTCGAGTCGTTACCCAGTCCCAATGCGCCTCGCAAGTGTTCGACAATACTCCCAGCGACATTCCAGCGGAAACCAGTCCGGCCAGAACCGGAATTGTCCGGTACATCGGCCAAAAAATATCCGCTACGGCCGTCGTCAATCGATCGTCGGAAACCGAAACGTCCAGCAGCTCCCGCAATCGTTCACAAAATTCCGAAGTGTCCAGTATCCCAGACTCATATTCAAGTTGAAGCCGGGTGTCGAAAATCCGGGAATAGACTTCTTCCGGAGACAAATCCGAGAGTGCTGCCAATTGCTCAGCCGCTCGCTGGTGCGAAAATCCGATCAGCACGTTTCCCAAGTCAAAGTACACGAACCGAATCATTTTGCATCTCTGCTGTAACGCGAAATGGAATCCTGTTTTACAGAGCACGACCAATTCGCCTGACAAAACCTGATGTTAATGTGTTGAGCCGCCAACGGTAGTACAGCCAGTCCAAAATCAGCAGCCCTTCGAACAAATTTTTCCGCAAACATTATTCCGCTAGAGCCCGGCCCGTATAATGTTCGCTCGTCCCATGATCCAACTCCAAAATGCCATGAACGCTACCGCAGCAGTTTCCACCCGTCCAGCCACACTCGCCGAACTGAAAGCCTCCGGCTGGAAATCCCGCACTGTCAAACAGGAGATGCGAGCCAACTTTTTGTCGATCCTGAAAGCAGGCGAACCGCTCTTCGAAGGGATCATAGGATACGACGACACCGTGATTCCCGAAATCAACATCGCCATTCTAGCCGGACACGACATGTTGTTTCTGGGAGAGAAAGGCCAGGCAAAAAGCCGATTGATGCGGGCCCTGGTCCGCTTCCTCGACGCGGAACTGCCATACCTTGATATTCCTGGCACGCCGTTCCACGAAGACCCCTACCATCCGCTCAGCCGAATTGCCCGCGAGTTTGTCGCCCAACACGACGGCGACCAAATCCCAATCGCCTGGTGGAAACGGGAAGACCGCTATGCCGAGCGACTCGCTCCGGGAACCAAGTTCGCTGACATCATCGGCGAGATCGACCCGGCCAAACTGGTTGGCGGAGTCAGCATGTCGACAGAAGAGTCTCTGCATTTTGGCCTCGTTCCCCGGATGCACCGCGGCATTTTCGCGATGAACGAACTGCCCGAACTCGACGAGCAAGTCCAGGTTGGCCTGTTCAACATTCTCGAAGAGCGCGACGTGCAGATCCGCGGCTTTCCGGTCAAGTTCGATATTGACACGCTGGTACTTTTCTCAGCCAACCCTTCGACATTCAACCGCAGCGGCAAAGTTATCCCGCAGCTCAAGGACCGCATCGGCTCGCTGATTCAAACGCACTATCCCCGCGATCGTGAACTCGGCATCGAAATCATGGAACAGGAAGCCGAGATTGAAACCGACGGCGAATATCCGGTGCTGGTTCCTCTGTTTATGAAAGAAATCTGCGAGGAAATAACTGTCGCGGCGCGGAAAAGCAAATACATCGACCACCAGTCCGGTGTTAGTGCACGTTTCAGCACCGCAAACTACCGCACGATGATTTGCAGCGCGCGGCAGCGGGGAATTTTGCTGGACGAAAAACCGGCCGTTCCCCGCATCAGCGACCTTGGCCACCTCTACAGTTCTTCGCTGGGCAAACTGGAACTCGACCTGATGGGGAGCCATCAGATGGGTGAGAAACAGGTCCTCGATGCAGTCATCGCCGAAGCCATCCGCACCGTCTTCGAAGAATACGTATCAAAATCGGGACTGGATGCAATCACCAGCCTGTTTGCCAAGGGCGTTCGGCTGGAAGTCGGCGATCAGGTCCCGTCGGCACGATATTCCAAAATCGTTCGGCACGTTCCGGAAATCTGGGACAAGGCTTTCGAAGTCAACGCTTCGCAGGACGACGCAGTCCGTGCATCGTGCGTCGAGTTTGTTTTGGCCGGCATGTATTCCCGCGATCTGATTTCGCGTAGCCAAACCTACGGTCGCTGCAGTTACGAAATCGACGACTAGGTGTAGGGTCCGCTGTGCGGACCGTCCCGCCCGAACTTCAACCCGTTGGTCCGCACAGTGGACTCTACGAAACCAGTTTCACAAACCAGTCCAATGTCGGATCCAAAAAAACAACGTCAGGTGGGCGGAGTACTTCACACCTACCAAAAATACGACCCGGTGCGGTTGCCTGGACCCAACCAGCCGCCGCCGGACATGGTCTCGCCTTTCATGAACCAGATGCTGGCTTATGGAAACGTCCGCTCTTTGACTCCAGATGAATTGGCGCGGGCAATCAAGCTCGATCCGTCGCAATTCGCTTCGCTGGGCCCAAGCCTGGAACAAATTCGCGCCATTTTGCTGGAACGAAAACGGCGAATTCTGGAAAAGTACGAAACGGTAACGGTTGTCCACACAGCGTCCCGCGATTTTCGCAAAGACGCCAACAAGATGGCCAATGTCCCGGAACGGTTTCGCAAAGAATACCGTCGGGCGATCGACGAGCAACAATTGTACGTGCTCGAACAAATGTGGTACCTGGCCGAAGACGACAGCGGCCCCTTTGCCCGACACCTGGTCAGCCTGATGCAAAAACTGGGTGACAAGTACCAGGTCGATGAACTCGCCGCCAAATACGTTTTCACCGGTCGCGAATCGATGACGGTCCCCGAGGCGATCCGCATCAAGGAAGAACTCGAAAAGATTGACGAGCTACTGAAGCAAATCGACCAGGCCGAACAGTCGGGCCAAATCGGCTATATCGACCTCAG
>JAYVKA010000184.1:0-9234 GCA_043768885.1 Planctomycetota bacterium | reverse complement strand
CCTCCTGAGTGAAGGTGCTGCAACTTCCTTCAGTAGAAACGCCAGAATGGTCCTTTTGTCTTTTTTCTTCGAACTTGGGGACATACCAGGGTGTCGGGTCCTGATGGAAATCGTCGGCTACTGGACGCCCCAGTATTTGAAATCGAAGATTCAGACACTCAACAAGTTTCGTAGCTACGACCTACTGCTTGCCGTCCAGGATCAGATCGATTGGCCGGAAAACCTGTCGCAGTCCAGGTCAAGATTCGACGAAGGCAGGGACTTGATCCGTTACAAATCGAAAATCCGGGGTACCGATGTATTGGCGAGATTGCAGCGCCGACTTGAATGAGGGGGATCGTCCAAAACCGCATTTCGCTCAGCAACCCCTAAAAAATGAAAAACAATTTGACCACCTTTTCGACTTTGGCCTGCAGGTTCCGATCGAAGTCGTGGTTGGCGATCAACTTCAGGTAATCGCTGCATTCCGCCACAAGATCGCCGACTGCGTCCTGGTCTCCGTTTTTTGCCAACTGGATCATTTCCGAGATCATCCGGTCCGATTTCGACTGAGCGGATTGATCCGCAGATTCACGACTTTCCAGACCTGTTACTCCACCTGCGGCCAGGCAACTCCAAAACCGGACACTGAAAGCCGGAACGTTTCATTATCCCGGACCCATGCCAAAAATCCAACACTTTGATTGGGTTTTCGCATCTTTGGAGTGAATCGGCCACGCGGAGTTTTGGATTTTTCAGGCAACGGGAAACTCAATATTTCCGTTTTGTCTACTGCCCTGCACTCTCGCCGACAGAGTCAGCTTTGCTCAAATTCAGGATCACCACAATTGGATGGCGGAATGTTTCATACAATCATCCCTGCTGCCTCTGACGAATTAGCCCTACGTCAAGGTTTCTAGCCTGACAATTCAATGGTAATCACGTGGCTTCAACAAGCATTTGTCAGCCTGGAAAGGCCGACGTTCGAAATGAATTCAGTCGACCAAAACGAAGACTATAACCGCTTGCCTGAACCGTTTCGCAAACTGCTGAACGCGGAACTGGCTGCCAGGAACAGTGTCACCGAAATTTCCCACAGTTTTCCTGCGCCGGCCGGGGCCTGTTTCAGGTTGGCGAAGAGGTTGATAACCCGAATTTCACACGCCAACGAAAACCGTGACGGCGAAACCGCATGCCAAATGGCCGCCTTGTAGTTCTACATTCACGGCATCGCCGACGAACCGTTCGACATGACCCACCGTCCCTTCTTCCTCCGCATCAATTCTACTAACCCATCCGAACGCGAGCAGGCCTTCGCGGAACTCTGCCAGCGAATCGGCAATTTGAATGCTGAATAATTGGACACCGCCACTTTCAAACGGCACCCCCGTGATTTTGCAGGATTCAAAAACACTTGGGGTGCTGGCAATTGGTTTACAGTCTGTTCACCAATTCGAAACCAAAGAAGCGCAAGTCAGCTGTGGGCCGTGAGGCACCGGGGAGTGTCTTTAACGCGGCCGCTCACGCGTCACGGCTCACAAAATGGCGCTATCTCCAGCTAATTCGGTGCCCAGCTGGCTGACTGCGCAAGATGCCGCATCATTTGGGCGCGATTACCGAACGAAGATAAACATTCCACTGCCCGTTCCTGAAATTCCTGGCTGCGATCCCGCGCGCCATGGACTCCGAACAATGCCACAGCTGTTTTTTTTCCTTCGTCCTGACCTGGACGTTTGCCCACGTCTTCAACTCCAGCAACAACGTCGGCGACATCGTCCAGGAACTGGTATGCGAGTCCTATCCAGCATCCACATTCAAATAGACTTTGGGCTTCGTTTTCATTTGCACGGCAGAGCACAGCGCCCGACTTTGCTGCAGCAGCATACAGGGCAGCGCTTTTGAGACGATAGCAGGCCAGCAAACTGTCTTCGTCAGAAACTTCCGCCTTGCAGTCCGGCAGGAGGTCCAGTTCCTGACCCTGTGCCATTTGCAAACCGGCCCGACTTACTTCCAGAGCTGCGATGACTTTCAGCGAATCCGCAACCAACAAACTCTCCAGCGTGGTTTGGTAGGCCAGTGTTACCAAATAACCTGGAACCATGTCGATCGCCCAGCCGGGGAATACATGATGCACACAGGGCTTGCCGCGCCGAAACTCGGCGTCATCCATCGATGGCAAATCGTCGAGAACCATCGATGCTGAATGGACCATTTCTACCGAACAGGCACCGGCGAGGGTAATCCGTGCAGCGTCATCACTGAAAATGCTCCCCGCTGCCAAAGTCACCAATCCGCGCCACCGATGCCCACTTCCAAGGACACAATATTTGGATGCGTCTCGAACCGAGGTCGCCGGGCATCCCTCAAAAATCCGTTCCAGTTCCGCTTCCATGTTGCGTCTGCCCTGAATTTTGAATTCCGAATAGGCTGTCGAACTGTTCATGGCTCGTTTAAGGCTCCAGGGATTTGAAGGACCGGCTCCAGACGACTTGCTGTCGGGGCAAGGCAATCCCGCGCTATCCCAGCCAGGAATGCCGGATGCAACAATCGGACAGGTGATTTTTCCAGATTGAGAACCTGAGCGAACGCGACCACCAGTTTCGGATTGCGCGGAACCTGCAACATGGCCAGATCGACATAGCGATGAATCAGCCTGCTGGTCCAGGCAGGCCGATGCTCGTCGGCTGCGTATCGGCTGTCTTCGCTGGTCGCCAACAGCCAGGGGATTGCAAGAACTTTTGCAAGCCGCCTTTGGAATTTCGCCGACCAGCGACCATCCAGGAAGGAACCTCTGTTGGCACCGGACCGAAGACAATCCTGCAAAGCCAACGCGCTCAACGCACAAACAGTCATCCCCTGACCATAAACCGGATTGAAGGTACAAGCGGCATCGCCCATTACGATGAAACGGTCTGGCCACGGGGTGACCGTTTCAAAGTGGCGCATGCGGCTCTCTGTCCGGCGAAATCCGCGAATCGGCGAAATGGGTTTGGCATTCCTGATCGAATCGTACAACGTTGGATTTGGCAGACTTTTTGCAAATCCCAGAAAGCCCGCCTCATCCGTCGGAGGAAAGTCGCGCATGGCACCGATCAAACTGACCACCCAGCGATTCTGTTCCTCAGGATAAATCACACCCGAGCGAAACGTTTCCGGTGGGCGTCCACCGATGATCAGCACTTTCCAGTCTCGGCCAGCTGGATCGGGCATTTCAAAACGTCGGGTTGCGTAGCCAACATGCGAACTGACAACGGATTCCCGTGGCGATGTGCAACCGGCGGCTTGCAACCATTGTGGAGTCTGCGACATCCGCCCCGACGTATCAATGATCAGGTCCGCCAGTAAAATTGATGGCCCGTTCGATGCCTGCGTGCGGGAACTGTGTTCGAGGTGCACTCCCAATGCCGAGCCGGTTTCAGGCTCCAACTTCAACCCAGAAACGCTGCAACTGCCGATCGTCTCAATCGATGAATTGGCTTGCACTCGACTCCGGATCAGTCCCTCCAAAAATCCGCGACTGCATGCGCGACTTGTGACGCCGGACTTCACGCGCGGCCACCATGAGTCCCGATAGAAGATGGCAGTGTCCAGCGTTGCGTCGCCGCGCGGCGCACCGGCCAATTCCAATTCACCGTCAATGCCTGGAAACAGCTGGACCAGTGCCTGATGTCCCCGCGACAACAGGGCGTGACTGTGGAAACATTGCGGCGCACCGGGACGACCTTCGCGATTGGTCTCTGGCGGATCGCGCTCAACAATAGTCACCAGGTCAAAAAACCCGCTCGCAACATGTGCGGCCAGCAATCCTCCGAAACCGGCGCCGATCACGACCGCGTGACCATTTCGATTATTTTTCATCCGCAGTTTTTTGAACAACAAGTTCTCCTTCAGAGACAGAAGCCCCGACATCCAAACCATGCCCCCGCCCCACTGGATCAGGAGTTCGACTCCGTAATCCTGGCGGCGAAACGTCGCTCATGATTTGACAGGCCTCTGCCACTCTTCCCATCTCAAATTCTAGTCTACTTTCCAACACTTTGCCTCAATCCGTCCAAAATCGGCAAAAACACTCGTATGCCAGATTGAACACGAGCCCGGACCATGATCAAAATGATTGGATGCCAGAAGGGCAAACAGAGACGGCAAATTGAATCGACGAAAAGGAACGAAGACACTGCAAGCCTGGGCCATCTGATCGGCGCAAAAACGAAATCGGTCATGACAAATCAATCTACGACGTTGGGTGCGTTGGCGACTGTTTTTCGGTTTGAGTATATCTGCGCGACTTTGCCCGGGCTAACCATCACTTTTTTCCTGTGTGCAAAATCACCCGGCGAGTTTGTCAGCCGACCAGTGCTGGAAGGGCTCGCAATCGTCGCGCTCGTTGTTTTTTCCTGTCTTGGGATCAACTCGATTGCCGATTTCAAAATCGACCAGCAATACAAAACAGCAAAGAACCGGATCCCTGTCGCGATCGGGAAATTGGGTCTTTCCCGCATCCGCACCATCATTGTCCTTTTGAATTTGATTGCGCTCGCTTTGACGGTGGATCTTTGTCGGGAATTCAAGAGCTTGATTCCGCTGTGGCTCATCCTGGCCGATGCATTTTTTGCCTACGGCTATTCGTTGCCAGGCATGCAATTTAAGTTGCGAGGAGTGATTTCACATGCTGTTTCTTTGGCGATGGGGACTTGTGTTATTCCCTTCGTGTTGTCGATGTACACCTACCTCGGCACTGTCCCGGCCAGCCTCGGCTTGTTCATCGTTGGATTTGCCGTCGTCCAATACGGATTCGAGTTTGCCAATCAATCGCTGGACTATTTGCAAGACAGAGATGCCGGGTTGAAGACACCCGCAGTCAGACTTGGCGTCGTGGGAGCGCTACGGGCAGGCATCATCGTTCCGGTTTCCGGAATCTTGATCGTGTTTTCTGCGCTGTTGTTAATGTATGTGGAGGCCGCGAGGGAAATAGTCCCGCCAAAACCTGATTGGATCGTGTTGATCGCCTGGCTATCGACACTGTTTCCCTTGATCGCGGGCTATCGGCTTCCGATCCATCGCACCTGGAAAATGCTAAGACTCTGCCGCGATCAACCTCCAGAATCTTGCGTGCCCCTTTTGCCGGGCCTCTGTCATTATTGGGCCTGGCAAGCCAGTTCAGTAACTGGAGTTGCCCTGTCCGCAGCTGCGTATTGGATCGTCATAAACAATATTTGGGCTCCTTAACATAGTCAGTTCGTGTCGCGATTTTGACTTCTATTCCTGCCAAAAGGGCTCCACCACGCGTATGATAACTACGCGATGTCGAGCGTTCACAAAACAACAATTGGCAAATCGTTTTGTTTGATCGACGACAATCTCGTCGATTCCGACATTCGAATCCTTGAGTCAGAAAAAGGTATCTAATTGGCGACCAGCCAGTATTCTCAATAACGCCAACTGGTCAGGTCGGCATCGGGCGGTGCTGTTTTCAGGATTCGCTCGACTGCTTTGGGGATGAACATTTGGTGATAGCGCAGACGTGACAGGGCGTTGGGGCGTGTGGGATCTCCGTTCCAGCAATGTTCGGCCCGGTCGCCGTAGGCAATTTCTCCCTCGAAGGGAACGTCCGCGCTGCGCAAAAATTCTTCAGCCAGATAGACCGCATTGTTCAAATAGTAGTTGTCCATGTCGCCGCAATAGAGATGAATCTTGCCCTGCAACTTCGGGCCCAGCGTTTTCCAGTCACGTCGCATGATGTGAACCAGATCGAAATTCTCCCGCCAATGCACCGCGACCTTCGTATCGATCACACCGGTTTCCTTGTCCCAAATCGGTTGTGGATAGCCGTCTTCACCGGCAGGCGAATAGACAGCCTGCCAGATGTCCCACTGTTGACCGCTTCTCCCATTGCTCCCCAATGCGGCTTCGTACTGGTTCAGGTCTTTCAGGGTGGAACTGATATGGCCCAGCCAGTTTCGTTTTCCCGGACGGGAGACTTTTCCGAACGGTCCTTCCTCAAAATATGCGTTCTTGTCCTTGTACAAGTCGATCACAGTGTAAGCCCGAAAATCGATCGGGTCAGGACACGCTGCGAAACAGCCGTTGTACTCGTCAGGATAAAACACCTGCACCGCGAGTGCTTCCCAGCCGCCAGTCGAGCCACCGTACATGAATCGAGACCAGCCTTTTCCGATTCCCTGGAAACGCCGTTCAATTTCCGGAATCAACTCGTAAGTGATCGCGTCGCCGTACGGCCCGAGGTTTGCCGAGTTGACGGCGTAAGAGTCGTCGTAGTAGGGATTGGCATGCTGGATTTCGATCACAATCACACGTGGAAATTCCGGGCCAGTCCATTCCCTGAAAAACTGATGAGCATGCTCTTGTTGAATCCGGTTGTAACCCGCCATTTGAAATCGTTCCGAGTAATCGGCTTCGAGATTTGGGTCGGGTGGTTCCGCACGAAAGCCTGTGAAGTCGTGTGGGAAGTGGCCGTGATAAATCATCAGCGGATAATGTGCGTCAGGATGTTCGTCAAATCCCTCCGGCAGCAGCACATGTGCCCCCAAGAACATCGGACGCCCCCAAAACTCAGTCAGCCGCTCGCTCTGAATCCGGATGTGCTTGATGTATTTCGTTTCCGGCGGATCGGGGATGGCGGGAATAATCTGGTCGAGTGAAATCTGTATCGCCCGGCCGCCGTTCGGATCGTAGTCAATCCAAACCGGCGTGCTGTAAAGATTCCCCGGTGCCTTGTTCCATTGTTGGCCTTCCCCGCGGTCCATTGGAAGTTTGACGGTGTGCCCGCTTTTCAAATGAAACGTTTCGTATTTGTGCAACAAGGCCTGAACCCGATAGCGACCGGCGGGAATCTCGCTCAAAGTCCGCCGTGGAAAACCAACTGCGTTGGCCGCATCAAATTCCAGCAGCTCACCCGGCTTCCAAGCATCGACATCGATTCCAAACACCTGCTGGGTGTGCACTTCATCGGCAATCTGAAATCGCGGCTCGTCCTTTTCGTCTGTGGAAAACAAAAGCAAAAGCCTGCCGTCGCAGCAACCTGGTTCGGTCTCTCCGGAATAGACCACCGAAAACGAGGTGCGATCGGAAGAATCGTTCATGGAACCATCCAAAGCAAAACATGTGGAAAGAACCAGGCACGGCGCGATCAGAATCAAAACAGCGATTCGGTTTAGAAAATTGAACATGGAATACTCCAGATTATTTTGACCGGTCAAAACCGCCTTTCGCGAATTCGCCATTCTACCGGGTTTCAATGGACGCAATCACTCGTTTGACAACTCCTGCGATGTCAGGAGTCCATCTTACAACTATCAGCAGGTCGTTTTCAGGATCAACGTAGATATAGTTGCCGCCAAACCCCGAGGCGTAGAAACAGGACTCCGAAGCGTCGGGAAATTTATTGCGTTCAGGGTTCAGCCACCACATGTAGCCATATTCGGCGTTCGCAACGGACGGCTTTCTCAGCGAGTCGATCCAGTCCGGTGATATCAGCTGCCTGCCGTTCCAGTTTCCATTTCGCAAGAACAAATAGCCGAAGCGGGCCTGATCGCGGGTGGAAATGAACATCCCGCCACCCCAATGCCCTCCGCCGCTGACCGACTGGATTTTCTGACCGTCCAGCGTGATCCAGGAGTTTTCATAACCGTGCCAGCGCCAGGTCGGCGAAGCACCAATCGGGTCCATGATTCGTTCGCGCAAGACCACCGGAAGCGGTTGCCGCCAGACACTGGTCAGACAGTAGCAAAGCAAGTTGACTCGCACATCGTTGTATTTGAAATGCGAACCCGGTTCATGCAACTCGCGGTTTTTCCATTTGTCGCGGTCCCTGCCGACCGGTCGGTCACCCCAGTCCTGTTTTTCCCATAGCTCGCCAGACCAGTCCGAAGTTTGCTGCAGCAAATGTTCCCATGTAATTGACGCGTTGTGTTCCGAATCAAATTTCCCATCTCGTACGTAAGTCGCCAGTGGATCATTCACATCCCGAATCAGCCCATCTTCCAGTGCCAGTCCTGCGACCGTCGAAAGGTAGCTCTTGGTGACACTGAACGTCATATCAACACGATCGGTGTCTCCCCATTCCGCAACAATGTAGCCCCCCCGAACGATCATTCCGTTGGCTTCGCCGCGCGGCTGCGTCGGGCCAACGATCGTGTTGAACGGTTCGTTGCCGAACGAAGCCGTGATGACTTGTTCAAGGTCCTTCGATTCTTTGTTCGCCGCAGACTCTGCGAACTCGACGGCTTCGTCCAAAAGGGCGGCGCTCATTCCCACCTGTTCCGGAGTCCGGGTTTCCCAGGATCCCCATTGAGCCGGAAAATAGATGTCCTGGGCAGAAGCAGGAATGCAGATAAACATGACAAGCATCACCGAGAACGCCGCCAGAAATCTGAATGCTTTGTTATGAATCATGGGTTGCTCAAAAACCAAAATGGAAAAGCCACGTGGCCGTTCGCTCCGAGGCTGTGATTTTATTAGCCGATGGGCGTTAGCCCCGGTTAGGGAACGCGAAAAAACCGGGGCTCACGCCCTTCGGCTAATGGTGCTTGGGGTCGTTCATGAATAAATTCACGGGCTCGCCGTGAACGAGCGAACAGTTGACGTTGTAATTTCAAACGCAAGTTACTTCAAATTCGAAATCCACTCCTTCAACAACTTTATGGCTACCTGATCAACCAGATTGCTTCCAATATTGGGCATTCGTCCGGCACCCAAAGTTTCGACTCGGTGCAGGAGTGATGATTTGCCTGGATCTCCTGGTGCAATGGTTAGCGCGTCGGTGATGCCGAGATCGCCCTGGGCTGGTTTCTCATCGATCATCCCCGTTTTCGCCAATTCGGTGTGATAGCGCAAATCAATTTTTGCATTCCCGGTTCCTTCTGGCCGATGACACATCGCACAGTTGACATCCAGATAGACCCGGACCCGGTCTTCCAAACTGGCCGTTGCATCAAGCGGCGAACAAAACCGTTCGGCCGTTGCAGCATCGAATCCGACTGGCAGATCGATCAGGCCGTTGGAAGCCATTTCCAGGATTTGATTTTTCCCGTCGAAATCGCCATTCAGTTGGGCTGTGTTCAGCCCCAGAACGTAACCCGCTCCATCGACATGGCAAGCTGCACATTCAGAAGCCGAGGGGGCATGCCACGAATCAATCTGCCAGCTTCTGGTTTCGCGATTTGGAGTAGCGATCTCGAACTGTTGGCCCGATGGAAGAAGCGTTGCTTCCTGATTCGTCCGCGTGTCCCAAACATA
>JAYVKA010000183.1:0-3032 GCA_043768885.1 Planctomycetota bacterium | reverse complement strand
TGCGCGGGACTCGACGGCCTGATGACGTATCGAATTCATCGCGCCATGGGGCAACCTCCGGAAAATACTTTACATGATTTGCGGTGGGGAGATTGGGATCAATCCGGAACCACCGATCAGTATGTGTGGGTGTTTCTGATTAGTGGCAGTGTCCCTCCCCAACATCTGATTGGGGGCTGGAAAGGAGCCCGGAGTTTCCGGCAACCTGCCATGTACTTTCCCTCCGGTGGCGGGACGATTCAAGGGATTTCCAAGCCCGGCGAGATTATTTGGTCGAGGATTTTTGTTGCCCAGGATCGCCTGCATCTGGATGTCGGGCGCGCCGGAGTCGTTAAACTACCCGCCGCCGAAACGGCACGTCGTTTGAATGCGACCACGCCACAGTGGCCCATCATGCACGCCGTGACCTATGGAGTGTCGCGCGATCAGATGATGGCACGCCACAAGAGCAACCATATTCAAGTGGCTTATGCTACAACTGCGGAGGCCGCCGATGAAGCCATGTGGGTAAAGGCGGCAATGGCGGAACGATTGGGCCTGGTTGTAAACATCTGCGGCTCGCGCAAAAATGGGGCCGCCTGGTAGATCCATTTCTTAACTCCGGCACAGACGGAGCTGCTGTTGCCATACTTTAGAATTCCGCCGAGACTCTGTTTTGAAACTCAAATGTCAGCCCGCCGATTTTCAAGTCGAGGAGCTTACTGCGCGTCAGCCGTTGGTCGGCCGGTTCGCCTTGTATCGCTTGATGAAACGTTCGCTGGGTACGCTCGAAGCGGTTGATGAGATTGTGTTGCGCTGGAAGCTGCGACGCGAAGCTTTGTCATTTGGCGGGCTGAAGGATCGGCACGCGATAACGCTGCAGCATCTCACGATCGAAAATGGCCCGGCAGAAAACCTGCAGAGTGATCTGCTGGATGTGGAATATCTGGGCCAAACGTCGACCCCGTTCACGCCGCATGATATTAGTGCCAATCGGTTCGAGTTGATCATGCGAGATCTTTCCTATGCCGAGTGCGAATTCGCCGATCGCGCGCTGGAGAATCTGCACGAAACTGGTTTGCCAAATTATTTTGATGATCAACGGTTCGGCTCGGTCGGACAATCGGGCGAGTTCATTGCGGTTCCGTGGTGCTTGGGCGACTACGAGCGGACACTCTGGTTGGCACTTGCCGAACCACACGATGATGATGACCCGGGCGAACGGGATCAGAAGCGAATCTTGCAAAAAAACTGGGGCAACTGGCCGGACTGTTTGCGTTTGTTGCGTCGATCGTATCGCCATAGCATCGTGATGTTTCTGGCCGGCAAACGAAATAAGGATGTAAAAACAGCATCTCCAGCCCGTCCGGATCCAGCTTCAAGCGCCCTTGCTCCGGCCGTTACCGATTTTCGCGGTGGTGTGGCGAGAATGAAGTCCGATTTGCGGAGGTTGTATCTGTCGGCATTCCAGAGTCACCTTTGGAATCGGATGCTGGCGATTTACCTGCGACAGAGTTGTCGGGCGAGCGAGCTGTTCGACGTTTCCATGCAGTTGGGGCCGGTGCCATTTTTAAATCGGTTGTCGACGTTGCAGCTGGACCAGTTTTCAAAAATGATGTTGCCACTTCCTTCGGCTCGGCAGGATTTGACCGATGGCCCACTTCGCACGTTGATGGAAAATGTCGTTCGCGAATTCGGCATGGAAGTTCGGCAGCTACGCGTGGCTCATCCACGAGGAAATTTTTTTCCCAAAGGTGAACGGCCAATTTTATTGCAGCCAACCCGTCTCGAGTCGGAGTTTGACGCGGACAAATTGTATCCCGGGAAACATCGACTGGCACTGCGGTTCGAATTGCCCCGCGGCTCCTATGCCACGATTCTGGTCAAGCGATTGACGATGCCGGCCAGTGCGAAATGAAGGCTTGCCAAAACTCAATCGGCAATTTTTGGGTAGAGACTGGGTAAGTCCAGTTTCTTTTCCTTCGCACAAGCGATCGCACTGGCGTAGCCGGCATCGGCATGACGCATGACTCCTGTGCCTGGGTCGTTGAACAGGACCCGCGCCAATCGCGCATCGGCGGCGACCGAACCGTCAGCGACGATCACAACACCCGCATGTTGGGAAAAACCCATGCCAACGCCACCGCCATGGTGCAGGCTGACCCAAGTTGCACCCGCCGCTGTGTTCAACAAAGCATTCAACAGGGGCCAATCCGAAACGGCATCCGATCCATCCTGCATCGATTCGGTTTCCCGGTTGGGACTGGCTACCGAACCGGAATCCAGGTGATCCCTTCCAATGACAATTGGGGCCGACAATTCTCCCGAGCGAACCATTTCGTTAAACGCCAGACCCAAGCGGTGCCGATCTCCCAAGCCAATCCAGCAAATCCGAGCTGGGAGCCCTTGAAACTTGATTTTCTCAGCGGCCATGTCCAGCCAATTGTGTAAATGTGGATTGTCGGGAATGAGTTGTTTGACTTTGCGATCGGTGGCCCAAATGTCGGCCGGATCGCCTGACAACGCCGCCCAGCGAAACGGTCCGATACCTTCGCAAAAAAGCGGTCGAACATAAGCCGGGACGAAACCGGGAATATCAAACGCGTCTGTGACGCCGACTTCCAAGGCCATTTGTCGCAAGTTATTTCCATAATCAAATACCGGAATTCCCTGGCGGTGAAATTCCAACATTGCCCTAACATGAATGCCCATCGATGCTTTGGCTGCAGCGACAACCTCAGTCGGATGGGAAATGCGTTCGGCAGCGGCTTGGGCTAACGACCATCCGATCGGCAAATATCCGTTCAACGGATCATGCGCCGATGTTTGATCGGTCACCGCGTCTGGGCGAATCCGTCGACGCAACAATTCTGGCAGGATTTCTGCCGCGTTACCCAACAGGCCAACCGAAATCGCTTTTCCATTTTGCGTGGCGGATTCAATCATCGCTAGTGCTTCGTCCAACGAATTTGTTTGTTGATCGAGATAACCTGTTTCGATTCGTTTGTCGATTCGTGTCGAATCACATTCGATCGCCAACATGCTCGCTCCCG
>JAYVKA010000182.1:0-7950 GCA_043768885.1 Planctomycetota bacterium | reverse complement strand
GCAATGTAATTGCCATTCTCGACGGTTTCGAGAAAAACCAGGTTATCGCGCGGACCATCGAGCGTTTTTACAGAATCATCGACCATCGTTTTGATTTTGCCACTCTTGTAGTCACGCAAACGGGAAACCCGCAAACTGCCCAGCGATTTTGGCGTCGCAGTCCGAAACGCATCCATCAGCTTTTGCATGCGGGCCATTCCGTCCGAGCCTTCCATCTGGATCGTGATCAGCCGTTCGCCGTGATATCCATACTTGCGGTAAAGATTGTGCAGGTGGTGCCACAGCGAATGCCCCGACGCCTTGACCGAAGCCGCCAGTTCGCACATCAGCAAACAGGCGATCGCGCCGTCTTTGTCACGACAATAATCACCGACCAGGAAACCATGGGATTCCTCGGTGCCATAAACAAATTCCTTCGGACCCTCCTCGTCCATCACGCTGCAAATCCATTTGAAGCCGACGAGATTGTTGTTCAGGCAGCGAACGTGATAGGCCTCACAAATCCGTTGCAACATCAGACTGGTAACGAGCGTTGTGACGACGTAATTGTCCTTGTGAAGTTTTCCGTCTTCCTTTCGACGGCGCAGAATAAACTCACACAACAGAGCGCTCAATTGATTGCCGTTGAAGGTGGACCATTCACCGGACGTTTTGGTTGTCACCGGCGCGGCAGCTCCCATCCGGTCACAATCGGGATCGGTGGCCAAAATCAGTTCGGCACCTGTTTCGCGGGCACGGTGAATGATTTCATCAAAAACAGCCGGGTTTTCCGGGTTGCTGACATTTCCCGGCACGTTGGGGAATTCGCCGCTGGGCTGTCGGTGCCGGTCGTAAATCTCGAGCTGATTGAATCCGACTCCAGTCAGCAGCGATCGCACGTTGAATTCGCCGACGCCGTGCAGGGGTGAATAGATAATGCTCAGGTCGCGTGGCCCGCCCAGGCTGTATTTTTTGTGTTCGGTCAGGAGTGCTTTGTCAGTCTCGTCGCGGCACAAGATGATTTTTCCGTCAGGCAACGCTTCGTGAAACGGAACGCGACGGATTTCGTTGACTTGTTGGACTCGCGTGATGACGGCGCGGTCGTGAGGCGGAATCAGCTGGGCTCCCGAGGACCAGTAGACTTTGACGGCGTTGTCACTGGGGGGATTGTGGCTGGCTGTGACCATGATTCCGCAGTCGCATTTCTTGTAACGAATCAGAAACGATAGTTCAGGTGTGCTGCGAAAGTCATCAATGAAGTAAACAGTGAATCCGTTGGCGACCAAAATCCCGGCGCACAATTCGGCGAACTCACGGGACTTGTTGCGGGTGTCGTAAGCGATGGCGGCGGAGTATGGGCCGCCGGGTTTTGCGCTGCGAACGTAGTCGGCCAGTCCCTGGGCACTTTCGCCGATCGTTTGCGTGTTGATGGCGTTGCTGCCGATCGGATACATTCGGCCCCGACGTCCGCCAGTTCCAAACGGAATGACTGTCCAAAAAACGTCATCCAGTTTTTTCCAGTCGCCACGCTTCACGTGTTGTTCGATTTCCGGAACCGATTCGGCATATCGCGGCTGGGTCAGCCAGCGTTTGATATTGTCGGCGGCGGCGGCGGTAAGTTTTCCTTCGACAACTGCGGCGGTAATCCCCGACAGGGTCTTGTCAGTTTTTGGCATCTGGTGGTTCAGAGGTTTGAGGCTAAGCTGGAAGTTCGTCAGCCAATTGTAATGCCGCATCCGCATGAAACCCATGCCGTTTCGCGGGTACTTTTGGCTGGATTTGGGACTCGTCCGACTTTTTTTGTCAGAGAATAACTGTGAGTGAATTGATCATCAGCGTTTCCGGCTTGCGGGGAATCGTCGGCCAGTCATTGACGCCGGAAGTTGCGATTCGGTACGTCGGAGCGTTTCTCGCCGGACTTCCCCATCGTGGTCCGGTCGTGGTGACTCGTGATGGAAGGGCGACTGGATCGATGCTGGCTCAAGCGGTGAACAGTGCCGTGATGGCCAGTGGTTTTGACGTGAAGTATGGCGGCGTGGGATCGACGCCGACGACCGGCGTGTTGGTTCGCGAGTTGGGTGCGGTTGCCGGGATGCAGATTTCAGCGAGCCACAACCCACCGCCCTACAACGGGATCAAGCTGTTTGGTTCTGACGGGCGCGTGATTCCTGGAATCGCTGGACAACGGGTTATCGAGCGTTTTCAAGCGGGGTCGAGCGATTGGAAATCACATGACGGACTGGGTGGTTTGCAAATACTGGACAACACGACCAGCAAGCATCTGGCTCTCGTCCTGGCGACTGTCGATGTCGAAAGAATTCGCAAGCAGCGTTTCAAAGTCGTACTCGATTCCAATCATGGAGCCGGCTCGGTGATGGGTCGCGAATTGTTGACGGCGCTCCAATGCGATTTCCACATTCTCGGCGACACGCCAGACGGACTGTTTGGTCACCCACCCGAACCAACGGCAGCGAATTTGATATCGGTGGCGGAGAAGGCCTTGAATTTTCAGGCCGATGCGGTTTTCTGTCAGGACCCGGACGCGGACCGGTTGGCGATTATCGATGCAAATGGAAACTACATTGGTGAGGAGTATACGCTCGCTTTGGTGATGGATCATGTGCTTGCGGATTTGAAGGGTCATGTGGTAACGAATTGTTCGACCAGCCGTATGGCGGCTGACCTGGCAGAAAAACATGACTGCACGTTTTCGTTGAGTGCAGTTGGTGAGGCGAACGTGACCGATGAAATGATCGCGCGGAAAGCGGTTTACGGCGGCGAAGGGAACGGCGGGCCCATCGATCCGCGCGTCGGTTTTGTGCGGGACAGTTTTGTCGGAATGGCCCAAGTCCTCGATTCGATGGCGGCGAGCGGGAAGAGCATTTCGCAGTTGGTTGCCGGTCTGCCGAAATATGAGATTTGCAAAACGACTGTAGCAATTGAACGGCAGCGGGTTCCGGCACTTCTCGATGGACTGCGAAAAACTTTCAAGGACGCGACAGCGAGTGACCGGGACGGCTTGCGGCTGGATTGGGCCGACCGCTGGTTGCTGGTTCGCCCCAGCAATACCGAACCGATCGTTCGGGCGGTAGCCGAAGCAAGAACGAGGGAGGCCGCCCAGGCATTGTGCGACCGAACGGCAGACGTGGCCAGGTCGCTGTAGCCGTTTGTTGATTTTTGAGCCGTGACGGGTAAGCGGCCGGGTTACGTGAACGGTCTGGTCAGGTGACGCTACCCGGTGCCTGACGGCACTCGGCTCAGCATTGCATCACTGGTTTCGAACAAATCACTGGCTGGAAGCTTATGCCACGCTGATTTCTCAGTCATTCGCGAAAGGCGGTTTGCCTGGTAGATTGGTGCTTGTCTTTTGACATGCAAGATCACTTCATGATGGGCCGAGACGGTGGCAGACAATACGGAAGCGAACGACGACGTTGGGGTGGAAGACGAAAGCGCCTTGTTGGCCGCGCGTCGGAAAAAACTGGAACAAATTCGCGAACTTGGGCATGATCCCTGGGGCTGCCGCTTCGACGATCGCAAGATGCTGGGGGAGATTCGCAAGCGCGCGGGCGAAATCCGGTTGAAGAAAAAAGACGGAGCGGAAATTCCATTGCCTCCAGAAGCCGTCGAGGAAGGCTTTGATTTTCGCAAGTGGATTGCGGACAACGACGGAGCGGAACTGGTTGGGCCAAAGGTCCGCGCTGCCGGGCGGGTCAAGCTGCATCGGGACAAAGGCAAACTGCACTTCATGGATATCGAGGACTGGACGGGTCGAATCCAGCTGTTCATCGGCCAGAAGCAAGTTGGCGACGAAAACTGGAAACTGATCCAGTGCATTGACCTGGGGGATCTGGTCGGCGTCGATGGGACCTTGCGATACACGCAGACGGGTGAGCTTTCGATCTTCGCCGAGCAGATTCATTTTTTGACCAAGACGCTTGACCCACCACCATCCAAGCACACCGGCTTGACTGATCCGGAGATGCGTCAACGGCTGCGGTATGTCGACATGGCCTGGAACGAGGGGGTCATCGACCGGTTCATGGATCGGTCCCGAATTGTGGCTTCGGTTCGTCAAACGCTGGCCGGGGACGGCTTTGTTGAAATCGAAGGCCCGACGTTGCACACAATCGCCGGCGGCGCGGCGGCTCGTCCGTTTAAGACCCATCACAACGCGCTCGACATGGACCTCGTGATGCGGATCGCTCTGGAGTTGCATCTAAAACGGCTGATGGTCGGCGGGATGGAACGGGTTTTCGAATTGGGACGCGTTTATCGCAATGAGGGGATTAGCCCGAGGCACAATCCCGAGTTCACAATGCTGGAGGTCTATCAGGCCTATGGCGACTACAACAGCATGATGGACCTGACCGAGCAGATCATTGCGAACGCATTGCTGGCAATTGGTGCTGGCAACGTGGTCGAGTGGAATGGCAAGGAGATCGACTTTTCGCTCCCTTTCCAGCGGCGGACCTACGATGAGCTGTTTCGTGAATGCACTGGCGTTGACCCGGCTGATTCCGCTGCTGTAAAAAGCCTGGCTGTGGAAATTGGGCTGGATACCGAAGGCTGTCACGCAGACGTGATCAAGAGTGCGGTGTTCGAGGCGCGGGTCGAAGACAGTTTGGTCGGGCCTGTGTTTGTGACCGATTACCCAGCCAGTATTTGTCCGCTGACCAAAAGAAAGCGGGACAATCCGGAAGTGGCCGAACGGTTTGAGCTGTTCATCCACGGCATGGAACTGGCCAACGCGTACACTGAATTGAATGATCCGGACCTTCAGGAGCGGCTGTTCGAAACGCAACTGGAAGGGATGGCTGATGAAGATTCGATGGCCCGGATGGATCACGATTTCGTGCGGGCACTTAGGAATGGAATGCCTCCGGCTGGAGGATTGGGAATCGGAATCGACCGGTTGGTCATGTTGCTGACTGGCAGTCCGTCGATCCGTGACGTGATCCTGTTTCCGTTGTTGCGGGAAGAGGCCAGGAACTGAAACTGTTGCCACGACGGCAACTTGAAAGCACGTTGAAAAAGGGGTCTGACCCTTTTGAGAAATAAGACCGAAACCCCGGGCAACCAAACGAAATTAGAGGGTCAGACCCCTTTTTCAACATGCAACCAGGCCAAAGGATTGGCGATGTACAAACTTTTGTTGTCGATGCGATATCTGCGAACACGGTTCATCGCATTGGCTTCGGTCGTCAGTGTGACCCTCGGTGTGGCGACGTTAATTGTCGTAAACAGCGTGATGAACGGGTTTTCGACCGAGATGAAAAGCCGTCTGCACGGCATTCTGGCCGATATCGAAATGTCAGCACCCGGGATGGGATGGATCAATGATCCCCAATTGTATTTGAGCGAACTCCACGAGATTTGCGGCGACGAACTCGAGTCGATGACTTGTTTGGTTCGGGTACCCGGGCTGATCACGTTTGAGTTTCGCGGACGACAATGGACCCAGCAGGTGATGCTGTTGGGTGTAGACGAGCGGACCTTCAGCAACGTTTGTGAATTCCAGCCGTTTCTGATGAATTCGCAAAAACAAAAGACACTCGACTTCAAACTGGCCGACAGCGGTTATGATCCTCGCATTGGCGATTGCGGCTGGGATTATCGGCGGGACAAGGAAAGTAACCGGCAGCAGGTCGAAGCGATTCTGGAAATGGAACGGCGAAGGAATTCCTACGAGGCTTTGCTGGAATCTCAGTCGGACCGGAATCAGGGCGGCAAGTCGGAAGATGACGCATCGACAGTGAATTTCGTTCCGCTGCCGCAAACCGTTCCGGACATCAATCAAATCGCAACGGACCATCCAGAAACGCCTGCGAACCAGTCGTTGAGCGCTTTCGACCCCGCCTCACAACACCGACGGCAGCTTTCACCATCGGAAATGTTCAATCCGAACCGCGACCAATACACTGGGATTATTCTGGGAATTGGCTTGGCGAGCCGTTACGTGATTGACCCGGAGACCGGCGAAAAGCATGAGTTGTTTATGCTTCGTCCCGGCGACGACCTCTCGATTACGCTCCCAACTGCAGGCGACAATCCCCAGCCCGTGATCGACAATTGTACGCTGGTCGATTTTTACTCCAGCAATATGCATGAATACGATCAGACGTTTGCGTTCATGCCGCTGGAACGATTGCAAAAAATTCGCGGCATGATCGACCCGGTCACAGGCAGTGCCACCGTTTCTTCGATTCATATGCGATTCAAACCGGATGCGAATCTGGAAGAGCTTCGCGACAGAATCGAAACCCATTTTGCCTCCAATTACCTTTACTTTGACTACGTTTTCCAAACCTGGCAAGACACCCAGCGTCCGCTGCTGAGTGCGGTTGAAATCGAATTGACAATTTTGAACATCCTGCTGTTCCTGATCATTGCAGTTGCCGGTTTTGGAATACTGGCGACATTTTTCATGATCGTCGTTGAGAAGACCCGCGACATTGGCATCCTCAAGGCGTTGGGCGCACCCAGCACCGGAGTGATGTCGATTTTTCTCGGTTATGGATTGAGCCTGGGAGCGGTCGGCACTGGTGCCGGGATCGTTATCGGCCTGATATTCGTTCGGCAAATCAATGAAATCGCCGACGGGATTGGCTGGCTGACCGGGAAAGAAGTCTTTGATCCTACGATGTATTTTTTCAGCGAAATACCGACGATTGTCAGTCCATGGATGATCGTCTGGGTAGCGGCCGGTGCCATGATGATCGCCGTGCTGGCCAGCGTTCTGCCGGCTCTGAGGGCCGCCCGTCTGCACCCGGTTGATGCGCTTCGCTACGAATAAACAAAACCCCAAGATCCCCCAAGGGGTCTGACCCTCTCTGGTTTTAAAAGGGTCTGACCCCTTTTGAGAAGCCCTGACCCCTTTTGAGAAGCCATAAACAAAACCCGAACGAAATATTGCCATGAGTTCCAGCAAACCAGTTCCTGCGGCCCGGCCTTCGACACAGACCGTTGGCAAATCGTCACGGGACAACTCGAAAACTGTTTTGCGGGTCAGCCGTCCGTCGGCGATTCGCACGGTCGCGGTTTTCAAGAGTTATCGCCGCAAAGGGGTCGAGGTTCCCGTTTTGAAAGGGGTTGACCTCGAAATCCCCGACGGAGGATTCACGGCGATCGTTGGCAAAAGCGGTTCAGGCAAAACGACTCTGCTGCATTTGCTGGGCACGCTCGATTCCCCAGATTCAGGCGAAATCTGGTACGACAACGAGCGGATTGACAACATGCCCTCGCGCCGCAAAGAGAAATTGCGGAACCAGACGATCGGAATGATTTTTCAGTTCTATCACTTGCTGCCCGAGCTGACGGCCCTGGAAAACGTGCTCGTTCCGCAAATGGTTGGTCACGGCATGTTTTCGTATTTGCGAAACAGAAAGAAGTTTACCGAGCGGGCAAGGGAATTGCTGGACCGGGTGGGGCTGTCCCATCGATTGACTCACAAGCCAGGGCAGATGTCCGGCGGCGAAATGCAACGCACGGCAATCGCCCGATCGCTGATTACAAATCCGCAAATGCTGTTGGCCGATGAACCCACCGGCAACCTGGACGAAGAGAACAGCCAAATTGTGCTCGACACGCTCTTCCGTTTGTGTCGCGAAGACGGCATCACCCTTGTCATGGTGACCCACGACGACCGCATCGCCAGCCAGGCCGACCGCTGTGTCAATCTCGTCAACGGACGGGTGGAGTGATAAACACTCTTCCATCTGGTTGCTCCAACAAGATCGTCTCAGTCGAGGCGATTACCGATGCTCTTTTTCCTTCAAATGCAACTCAGCCGTTCTGGGCTGACTGACAGCGCGTTCCCAAAATTCACTATTCATTTCCGGACATGAATCGGCCCGGGATCGTTTCATGTGCCTGATTTTTTTGCCCAAAACGATGTCATTTTCAACTCGTTTCCCGACAAGCGTTGAATCAACGATCATGTTGGCAAATAGCTCGGCTTTGTCTTCTTCG
>JAYVKA010000181.1:0-15711 GCA_043768885.1 Planctomycetota bacterium | reverse complement strand
AGGGGATGTCCCATTCGTTGTTGAAACTGTTGATGGTCTCAGATCATGATACAGGTTAACGGTTAACGGAATGACATACAAGATTCTTCGCCCGCGTTCTTTCCTGGAGCCGTAGGCGGAAGGAAAGAACGCGGGCGGCGCGGCGATTGCATCAGATCAAAGGGGTCAGGCTTCTTTGATCCCTCATCGTCCAGCCGTACGCAATTGGTCAATGTCCGGCATCAAAATGATCTGCTTGGCCACGCCGCAGAAAATACCGATCTTTCGTTTTCGCGAGTTGTCGGTGCATCATACTAAGTTGACCCGGTTTGCATAAATAACTCGGGCGGGCCTTAGATTCCGGGCTAAAAATCGATGCCGGTAAAGGTCATGGACCTGCCTTTTGCAGGCGATTCCGTGTGCTCAGAACCACGGCGATTCGGAAATCCATTTGCATTGCGCAGCCGGTTAGAGCAAGAGTTACTTGTAATCATCTGTGTGTCGGCAACTGGGAAATCGTGAACAACCCCAAAATTTCCCGACTTTCGAATCCCGAAGAACCATCGGCGATTTGCACTCGTAACAGACAAACGGACAGTCGATTGTCATTTTGCAAGACGGGGAGTTTGAACAAACATATTTTTTAACGCCGTTCTTGACAATCAACTTCATTGTGCCGCTACACTCCTTTCGAGGGCATTCAAGGTGACCATTCACCGGGTCTACAGCGGCAATCGGCGGCGTTGTTGATGGCTGCGGCAAGTCTGCCGGGACGGTGGGGATGTTCTGCGGTGAAATCGGCAGGGCATGGCGGCTGCGGGTTAGCTGGGACAACAGGAAACCCAAAAAAAACAGACACAGGCCTGCGAAGGCCAACTGGTAGGCGGGAAGGGTCACGTGTCGACGAAGTTGTCTGTCGAACTTTTTCAAAATCACAATCGGCGAAGCCACAATGGTCCGGAGTATGCCACCCAGTGTGATTATTGGTGCCTGATGGGGAAGTGCGTCTTGAATCCAATCGGGTAACGCGTTGGGGGTTTTAACAATTGGATTGCTCGCTGTCGGCGACTGTTTTGACGAGTTAAGCTGTTTAAGCTTCTTTAACCGGTCTCTTCGGTCAATCCGGGCAAGTTCCTCGGTAATCCATGCCGTCGAGTTGTCAACTTCCTCTTCCTTGCGAGCCCATGACGGCGCTTGGTTTGTTTTCATCCCCCCCCATGACTCTGGCTCAAATGCAAGTTCTTCCATCCATGTGGGTTGCTCAGTGCGGGTCGTGACAGGTGGAGTGGTGGCCGAGTGGGGGCTATTGGTAGTTGGCAACGAGACTGTTGCAGCCGTTTTCGGACCACTCGAGGAGAAGACATTTTTGATTTGCTTCTCTTGAGCCACAGTTAGCGGAAGCGGTGGGCCTTTGTCAAGAAGATCGTTGACCAACGGCTCCTGGCCGAGCGGTCCGCGGGCGGCCAAAACCAATCGCCCGGCAAGATTCCGTACGACTGGATCTGGCATTCGCCACAGTTCTCCAAGCAGTTTCGATTTATCCGGACTTTCAAAATCCTTTGGTCGAAACAGCAGATTATCTCCATTGTCATAACGGTCCCACAGCGACCGCCCGCCGACGATCAAAGCGCGGATCGCCGTGCAGATCACCAAGTGCGGAAACCGATCGACTTCTGCGTTATATAAATTGCCACGCAGGCGACCGGGATGTTGATAGCTGGAGTGCCCTGCTTCGCCAGATCGTTGATTGGCCAGCGCCGGGATGTGCATGCCGTCGTAGTCCAATAGCCGGATCTGTAACTTGTTGCCCGGGGTTTTTGCAACCAGTTTTACATTCCCGTGTTGAAGATCGGCGTGCGCGATTTTGGCATCTCGAAGTTGGCGGGCCATTTTCAGCCATACCTGGAATAAAGACTCGAGCAACTGCTTATTGCCCAGCTTTTCGTTGATGAACTGATTTAGCGAGACCCCTTCGACCCATTGCATTTTGAGCACAGGATACCAAGTGCCGCCCACCTTGATCCCCTGTTCCAAATATTGAAAATCAACGGCGAAGTTGAGCTTGACTTTACTTAGATGATCGCTGATAGCTCGGTACCGATCGCGAAGGCCGGCGACTTCGCGAGTGAAGCATTTGACAGCATAAGATTTCCCCCCAAAGTTCAGACGATAAACGTCTGCAAAATTTCCCGAGGCAACCAACGGCAGACCCAAGGAATTGGTGGCCGGCACTCCATGCTTCAATTCAGCATCGGCGAAATTGAGTCGCGGGTTCTGCACGGCTTCGTTGTAATCTTGCGACAATGCCCAAGGCATGGAAATTTACTTTTGAATGATGATAAGGGTGACGTCGTCGTTTCGAATTTCGTGGCGGTCGCGGAGGCCATCGATCCACACTTCTATGGCCTCCTGTTGCTGCGGCTTGTCCTTTAGCGCCAGTAATAGCTTCCAGGGAGTCTCCTCGGCTTCGTTTTTTCGCATGAACCATTGTGCCAAGGCATCAGTGGCCAGCATGAATACGTCCCCCATTCGCCACCGTCCGTCCTCTACCCGTACCCGTTTGCCGGCCTGTTCCAACGGCGTCCGAGAACCAAGGAGTTGGGGGCTGTTGTCGAAGTCAGCCGAAGTGTGAAGAGGGAACTTGGACAACAGTCGGTCATTACGAATTTGAAACAAACAACTGTCGCCAACCGCCACGGCCGACCAACGCCCCTCTAGTCGCCGCCTCTTTTTGCGTTGCTCGATCGCCACGTCCGACCGACGCCCCTCTAGTTGCGGCCTCGTTTTGCGTTGCTCGAACGCTATGCCGAGGAATGTGGCGAAGGCGCCTTGATCGAATTTCATTTCGGCGTACCACGGCAAGTCCCGCCCTCCGCATTCGTTAAGCCAGCGATCTTGCAACGGCGGCAGCCAATCAACTTCGCAGCGTCGTTTATTCTCAGACGACGAGCGAAACCATGAACTGGGCCGGTCAAGAGGCGGGAGTCCGACAAAACCTTTGGCCAGAACTGCGGCCCATTCGCGAGCAAACGAGCTTTCCGTGGCGCCGTCGGCGACGGCAAAACGGCCCGCAGACTCATCGACCGCCTCGGCGTCCTCGTATTCATCGGGTGCATTGCCGCGTTTTTGAAGGCGGAATTTGAATACGTTCATGTCGGATCAGCCGGTGATGGTGTGAACGCCGAAGTCACATAGTAAGAAAGTTGTGGCCACGCCAGATGGCCATGCAGCACAACTGACACTTGAACGTTCTTAAATGTCCCACAAACTGTTTTCTATTACCGACACGTCTGAATTTTGCCGATCGTCTTTCAAACCCCAACCGGATCGTCAAACAACAAATAATCCAACCGAATTGACGATTTGATCCTCAAGTCTGAACTAACGAAAACCGCGTCGTTCATGCAAATTGTTGGCCAGTCTTGTGCATCTGAGTATTCCGGTTCTTTGTCGATGCACATATCACCAAACTTTTGTTCCTTGCGAAATCGCTAGCCCACTCCTTCGCTTTCATAGTCAAGAAGTCTGAATTAGTTGCGTAACTCATCAAACCCTTCTCCCGGTTACCGCCCACTGCTCGTCTTTAGTTGGGCCAAAACCAAACGGCTGCCATTTTGCGCAATTGCATTTGCCCAAGCCGTTATCGCGCATTTTGCGCTATTCTTGTGCCGATGTCCAGAAACTGAATTACAGATACCAGGTCGGCGTTGAAAACAAATCCCCGGGAAGTTTCCGACACCCGAAACTCTTCCCGTTGGACCGTTGTTCTCATTGCCGACGGCAAAACGCTGGACATGCGGAATAGCCGTTTGGCGAAATCGTCCGGTAGAGCTTCCTCGTTGTCCGGAAACTGGATAGCTGGAATAGGTCTGGTCGATAGATGAAGGTTGTATAACAGAACTTCGCCATCGCTCGAAGTCAAACCGCGTATTTCCGTCGCGACTGCTTCGGGGTCCCCGTCGGTGCTTTCTCCGTCCGTGATGTTGACCACCAGCGGGGGATAGCAGTCCGGTACCTGTCCGATGAAGTCGGCAACGGTTTGCCGGGCAAGTTCGAACGCTTCGCACATTGGCGTCGACCCGTTCGCTGTCGGCTCGAACCAGACTGGAAACTTGATCGGCTGGTCAACCAGCCCGCCCGCCCCGTCCCCAACTTTCTTGGTTCGCTGCTCAATCCGCAACGGCGAATTGGCAATCTCGCTTATCGGTACCATCGGTCGCCCGGCCAGATCGGCACCCAAGGCTGGCGCGACGCCCTCGCCGTAGCCGATGACTCCGACGTGAAAATAGTCCCGCACTCCTTCGGACTTGGAACTCTTGATGATCAGGTTTTGCAACAGCCTATTAATGGCATCAGCGACACCTTCAGCCTTGGAGCTACCGGATTGACTGCCAATGGCGTCGGACATCGAGCCTGATTGATCGATCAGGAACAAGAAGCAGGTTGGATTTGTACGGCTGATTTCGGCGCTGTAGGCCATGAATAGTTCTCCCTTGGCGACAAGTTTCAATTCAAAATTGTCGCCGCCTCGATTGCTGTTGCGACCACGCGAGATTTTACGGTGCGACAGAGACAAAACGCAACTGGCTTGGGTTCGCCAAGTTTCAAGTGCTGCCTTCGAATCGTCTTTTCGGGGTCAATCTGTGCGGTCAGTCTCGCGCACCCGGCTACAGTCTAGTTGATGTCCGGCATAAACGGAGCCAATCGGGGTTCACTCACCCATTTTGCAGTCCACCACCACCTTCAAATGATCGCCGGCCGTGCTGTCTTCGCCAACGAGGCCGATTTGTTTCAAAACCGACGCTGATAATCGGCCAAGGAGGCTTCGCGGAGGCTTCGCGCGGAGGCTTCGCGGGGTCAGACTTGGTTTTCGGTTTTCATGATGGTCGGCGAAGTGTTTGAATTCGAATTGGCATGGGGGAGGATTTTGAGATCAACCCACCCCGTTTCTGACACGGCCTTCGGAGCAAGGCCCGCTGCAGTGACTGTGGGCGGATTCGTGTTTTGTGGGAGTTTCAAACAATGACCGCTTTAGCGAAAAGCCGAATGAACCGCTGGGCAAGCCAGTGGGATTATTCAGGTGAGCGAACTGGCAGATGAGAATCCCTCCGGCCTCCGGCTTGCATGGCCGGTTGAATATCCGAGAGCCGTGTTCGTAAACCCACATAAGCTCTCCGTCTTTGCATCGGTACGCGCGTACCTCACCCCGGTCGGTGCCGACGATGACTTTGTCATTGACAATCATTGGGGCGTGAGGATCGTTCCGTTCGAAATCCTCAGCCACGATCCAACGGACGTGTGGATTCAACGCTTCATCCCGTTCCGAAGCAGTCGGAGACCCAGTGCCGTTGCCGGATGGCGAGGGCAAGAAAACCAGACGGCTCAAAAAGAAACCAAGAGCCGCGGTAGCTGACGCCAAAAGTCAAAAAAAGGCACCGCAAGTCACCGCGGTGCCTGAGCGGAGGACACGGGGGTCGAACCCGCAACCCTTACGGGCAACTGATTTCGAATCAGCCTGCTAGCCATTCGCTTATCCTCCTGAATCGTCCCAGGATCGGGCTTTGCCAATCCGGGATGAACCAATCATTCATCCTACCCGAAAGTGATCAGTTTAAGAACTTGTATTTGTGGTTTTGGCTTCCAGCCGAAACAATGCGCTGAACTATTGAGTCAGACGTTTCGGCTGGAAACCAAAACCACGCTAACAGTTTCTGTCAAAAATCGTGGGCATTACCTCGTACTTCTCAGGACCATCGTCGAAACTGGGACAGTCCCAAGGCGACGATGGTTCGGGCGACCTAAACGCTGTTATACGGCCGACATTGCCCGGTTGATCGCCGAAACCATCGCTTTTCCCATGTCTCCGGGGCTAAGCGCAACTTCGATTCCGGCAGCTCGCATCGCGGCCTGTTTCTCGGCGGCCGTTCCTTTTCCGCCGCTAATAATCGCTCCGGCATGCCCCATTCGTTTTCCGGGAGGGGCCGCTGATCCGGCGATAAAGCCCGCGACGGGTTTGGTCACGTGTTCCTTGACGAATGCAGCGGCTTCTTCCTCGGCCGTTCCGCCAATCTCGCCGATCATCAAAATCGCTTCGGTATCGTCGTCGTCCTGGAACCATCGCAGGCAATCGATAAACGAAGTCCCGACGATCGGGTCGCCACCCAATCCGACGCAAGTCGACTGGCCAAGGTTCAAATTCGATGTCTGCCAGACGGCTTCGTAAGTCAACGTTCCACTTCGGCTCATGATGCCGACTTTTCCGGGCTGGTGAATGTATCCCGGCATGATTCCGATTTTGCATTGCCCCGGAGTAATGACACCGGGACAGTTTGGTCCAACCAAAACGGAAGCGGAACGCTTCACCCGCTCGTAAACGCGAACCATATCCAGAGCCGGAACCCCTTCGGTGATTGCGATCACGACTTCGATTCCTGCATCGATCGCTTCCAGAATCGCATCGGCGGCGAATGGAGGTGGAACGAAAATCATGGTCGCATTACAGCCGGTTTTTTCGCGGGCTTCGATCACCGTATCGAAAACGGGAAGTCCCTCGGCCCTTTGGCCACCTTTGCCAGGCGTTACTCCGCCGACCATCTTCGTGCCGTACTCCATGCAACCACGGGTGTGAAAGGCACCCACGCTGCCGGTGATTCCCTGGCAAATAACTTTCGTGTCGGAGTTGATCAGAATGCTCATGAGATTGCTTGTTGTTGATTGTGTTTGTATTCGAACAATGAAAACGCCAAACGTGAGCTAAGCCACAGCGGCCACCGCTTTTTTGGCCGCGTCGTTCAGGTCCATTGCCGAAATGATTTTGATGTCAGAGCTCTCCAGAATTTTTCGACCGGCTTCGACTTCGGTTCCTTCCAGACGAACAATCAGTGGAACTTTGAAGCCGACAATTTTGGCTGCGGCAACAATCGCCTCGGCAATCGTCGTGCACTTCATGATTCCGCCAAAAATGTTCACAAGAACAGCTTCGACGTTGGAATCCGAAAGTATGATGCTGAACGCCTCGGTTACCTGTTCGGCGTTGGCTCCGCCCCCTACGTCGAGGAAATTGGCAGGTTCGCCACCATTCAATTTGATGATGTCCATCGTGCTCATCGCCAAACCGGCTCCGTTGACCAAACAGCCAATATTGCCGTCCAGGTTGACGTAACTCAGCCCGGCATTGGCGGCCCTTAACTCCGATTCGTCTTCTTCGGAAAGGTCCCGCATCCCGGCGAGATCGGCATGGCGGAAATTGGCGTTGTCATCGAAGGTGATCTTGGAATCAAGAGCGATCAGTTCTCCGTCGCCAGTTACAACCAGCGGGTTGATCTCCATCAGGCTGCAATCGAGTGCGACAAACATTTTGCAAATCGCTCGCATGAATTTGTCAGCGGCCCGCACGCTTTTGCCGGTGATTCCGAGCTGTTGGCAAAGTTTTCGGATTTGAAAGCTCTCGATGCCATAAGCCGGATCGAAATGCTCTTTGAAGATCTTTTCGGGGGTTTCGGCAGCGACTTTTTCAATTTCGACGCCCCCTTCCTGGCTGCACATCAGGACCGGCATCGCGGCGGCCCGATCGAGCACAATTCCGAGATACAGCTCGCGGGCGATATCGCACCCGGCTTCTACCAAAACCTGGTTTACCGTTTTTCCTTCGGGGCCGGTTTGAATCGTAACCAGGCAATTACCCAGCATTCGGGCCGCGACTTGCGAGGCTTCTTCCGCGCTGCGGACCAGTTGAACACCGTGCTGCCTGGGTTCTTCCTTGAATGTTCCTTTGCCCCGTCCGCCCGCATGGATTTGCGACTTTACGACAGCGATCGAACCTCCGAGCGCATTGAAAGCCGCTTCGGCCTCAGCACTCGATCTGGCGACTTGACTCTTGGGGACGTTCACTCCAAAATCGGCGAACAGCTTTTTGCCCTGATACTCGTGAATTTTCATGATTTGTCCGGTTATTGGATTTGCCATTTCGGGTCGCAGGAATTTGACCTGACAAACTTCGGAATTGGCGTCAGAATGCGGCGATCGAACCTTGATCGAAGTCCTGATTATAAAAACGGCCTGATTCCATGGTCAACCGTACTGCGCAACCATTGCCGGCCATCCAGGGTGCTATTACTGTTACCGATCTTGCAGGATACGGTTGTGAGCGCGGTAGCTGGTCAAACTCAACAAACATGGATGCGGCCTTGATCAGACGGCAGAGAGTTGGTCGGTTAATCTATGACGTTGGCCTTTTCGGCCTGATGCTGAGCCGGAATACGAATGGATTGTTTGCCATTCCCGGTTGAGATACTTGAGACAACGTGGCTTTCGCCGTTGTGTGATTGAATCCAGGAGAATCACAATCGTGGACACCAAATCCTTGCTGGATGTTTGCCTGGTTTCAATGGGCGGCGCGACGGGAGCCTTGTTGCGACACTTTACCAGCCTGTATTTCAACCGCGAAGGAGCATCGATTCCAATGGGAACTCTCGCCGTCAATCTTGTCGGGTGTTTCCTGATTGGGTTGCTGCATGGGTGGGGGTTAACGGCGGGGCAGAGCCGGACCCGGACTTTCTTTGCCACGGGGTTTCTGGGTGCATTCACAACGATGTCGGCTTTTTCGATTGAAACTTGGGGAATGGCTGAGAACGGAAATCGTGTCGCGGCCTTCGTTTATGTTGCCGTCTCGATCATTGGCTGCATCGCGTGTGCCGCCCTGGGTGTGACACTTGCCCGCTGGGCTTCCGGAGACGTTGTTGCCGTTGGTGCTGGCGAGTGAAATGCGTGCCGTGCGTCGGGCTTTCGGTCGGGATGGACGGCAGGCACACTTACGCGGATAATGAAAGGCATGGACCCTCTCAGATTTTCAATTGCTGTAATTCCCCTGGCCATGTATGTGGCCCTGATTGGAATGATCAACCTGCGCCGGCGGCCCTTCGTGACGACTGGTTCGCGGGATATGGCTGCACTGGGGATTGCGTTGTCAGGACTGGTTGCAGTCGGACCGATGGAATTGTTCTTTCCGGAAGGGGCAGCCGTCCGGTTTGGACCATGGGTTTGGTTGCTAATGATTGTTTTCTATGGTTTGTGTATTTCGCTGGTCGTTTTGCTGATGCGACCTCGGCTGGTGATTTACAACACGAACACCGACAGTTTGCGACCAGCGTTAACGGACTTGGCCAACAAGATGGACCAGAAGAGTCGCTGGACAGGCGACAGCATGATCATTCCCAATCGAAAGATCCATTTCTTTATGGAGTCCGTCGACTGGATGTGCAATGTCCAGTTGTTGGCGGCCGGAAACAAGCAGAGCTTTGAAGGCTGGCGGGAACTGGAATCAGCCCTGAAAAAGAACCTCATGAGCTACCGTACCCGTCCGAATCCATTCGGAGCAGTCATGGTTTTGTGCGCGAGTCTGCTGATTCTGGGCTCCGTAGTCTGGCTCCAACTCGAACGCGCCCAAGTCGCCCGCCTGATTCCCGAACTGTTCCGGTTCTGAAGCCACAGATTTGTGCTACGACAATCTTCAGTACACCCGACAAGATTCGAACTTGTAACCTTCGGTTCCGTAGACCGATGCTCTATCCAATTGAGCTACGGGTGCGTGAGTCTGAACTCCTGAAGAATTCTACTTTTCTTTCGACAAGATACAAGGTGAACTGAATCGCCGCATGCCTGTTTGTCGGATTTCATGCCAGAAAAGTCACAATCGCGGTTCAGACCTGCTGGCGTTGTTCAAGAAAAACGGCGTCCGATTTGATGTCGGACGCCGATAATTATTTCTGCATTTGGGCAAATCGAAAACGGGCGGATTAGGCTCCGACCAATTTGCTTTCCTTCAGTGCCTTTCGCTCGGCCACCACTTCTTCCTGCAAGTTGCCCGGCATTCGGCGATAGCACTGGAGCTCCATCGAAAATGTCCCTTGCCCTTGCGTTAACGAACGGAGATCAGTGGCATAGCCAAAGGTCTCGGACAACGGAACTTCGCAAACGATGACCGTGTTGCCATCGTTCTGCATGTCGGTCGACAGGATGATTCCACGGCGGGAAGTCAAGTCTCCGACGATGCCACCCTGGAAAACTTCCGGGGCTTCGACTTCGACTTTCATGATGGGTTCCAGCAAAACTGGTTTGGTTTTCGGGAAATACTCGCGGAAACAGTCGCGCGCCGCGGTCTGAAACGCCATCTCCGAACTGTCGACATCGTGATACGAACCATCTTTCAGGTGGCACTTGAAATTCACCACGGGATATTCGGCGATCGTACCCTTGGTCAACATCGTACGCATTCCCTTTTCGACAGCTGGAATAAACTGTTTTGGAATGCGACCGCCAACAACCGAGTCTTCGAATTCAAAAGTCTCTTCGCTGCCCTCGGGAAGAACCTCGAATGTCCCGACGATGTGAGCGAACTGGCCTGAACCGCCAGTCTGTTTTTTGTGTTTGTAGTTGAATTCGAATGATTGAGTCGGCTGCTCACGGTAGCTGACCTTTGGCGCGCCGACTTCGACCTCGATTTTGTACTCGCGGCGAATGCGCTCGACGTAAACTTCGAGGTGCAATTCACCCATCCCGGCGATAATCGTTTCCGCGGTTTCTTCGTCGGTGAAAACCTGGAAAGTCGGGTCTTCTTTGCGGAAACGCTGAAGAGCCTTGCTCAATTTGTCTGCGCTCGAGCGGTCCTTCGGGCTGACCGCCATCTTGATAACCGGTTCAGCGATGAACATGCTCTCCAGCGAGCACATTTTTGCTTCCGCTGCATAGGTATCGCCCGAAGCCGAATCAATGCCCATCACGGCGATAATGTCGCCGGCAGCTGCGGCATCCAGTTCTTCACGCTTTTCGGCGTGCATGCGAACAATGCGGCTGAAACGTTCCTTGCGGCCGGTTCGCTGATTGATATAGGTTTCACCCTTTTTGATCGTTCCCTGATAGACCCGCATGTAAGTCAGCTGACCGTACGGGTCTTCGACAATTTTGAATGCCATGCCAACAAATGGCTTGGTCACGTCGGCAGACAACGGAAAGTCTTCGGCGGGATTGTCGAACTTTTTGGCCTTAATGTCCCGATCCAGCGGGGACGGGAGATATCTTACGATCGAGTCCAATAAGGCCTGAACGCCCTTGTTCTTCACGGCTGTGCCGACAAAAACGGGGGTGAATCCGGAGTTTTGGGTCGCGCTGCGGATGACTTCGTCAATCAGTTCCTCAGGGACTTCTTCTTCGGCCAGCAACAAGTCCATCATGCTGTCGTTGTACATTGACAACGCTTCCAGCATTTCCTGGCGTGCGGCTTGGGCTTTTTCCAAGTAGTCTTCGGGGATGTCATACTCAACAACAGTTTCGCCTTTTTCGCCTTCGTACCGGCGGGCCTTCATGCGAACCAGATCGATCATGCCAACATAAGTTTCGCCGGCACCGATTGGGTATTGCACGAGAACAGCGTCCGCGCCCAATTTGGTTTTCATTTGGGCCACAACACGGAACGCATCGGCGCCGGTTCGGTCCATTTTGTTGATGAAAGCAAGGCGCGGAATGTGGTAACGTTTCATCTGGCGGTCGACGGTCAGCGATTGAGCCTGAACTCCGCCCACCGAGCAGAGAACGAGAATGGCTCCGTCGAGAACCCGCAAACTGCGCTCGACTTCGACTGTAAAGTCAACGTGTCCAGGGGTGTCGATCAGGTTGATGACGTGGTCTTGCCAATGCACGGTGGTAGCGGCACTGGTAATTGTGATGCCGCGCTCTTTTTCGAGTTCCATGTGGTCCATGGTCGCGCCATCACCACCACCACGGACTTCTTCGATTTTGTGGATGCGGCCGGTGTAGTACAATATTCGCTCGCTCAAGGTTGTCTTACCCGAGTCAATGTGAGCCGAAATACCGATGTTGCGGATGATTTTAAGGTCCATGGATTCCACCTGATTACGAAAAAAGCCTGATATGGGGAAAAGCAGACAACGCAGGGACTATCTGCAAGAAAGCCCGGTTGCCATGGTTACGGCCGCAGGATTTCCCAACCAATCTTTAGAACTGGCCCGAAAACCGCTGGCTCCTGCCGATCCACCTACGGCAAACGGTCCAAACTGACCAATCACCGTGCCCGCCACCAGGAGAGTCAAAGGCGCATACGAGTTCGCTCCGCCCAACGAGCATATAATAGCCGAACGACGTTTTTCGGAAAGTCCAGTTGGGTTGATTTTCTGCCCACATATGTGCGAAAAACCGCGTCGATTTGGCTCACAATTCACTCCACCTGAATACGTGAAATGTGGTTTTGGTGGCTCAATTCCAGTCGACGATATTCAGCGACCGAAGCACCCGGTGCTATCAAGCGTCCCGCTACTGGCTCATTGCGGCAAGATGAGCCCCACAAAGAGAGGCTTGAATTCAGAGATCAAGCGAACTGTCACCGGCTGATTATTGCCTGAGTGTAAATTTGACCAAATTAGGATTCGTGGATCGGAGCGGCCCAGTTTGTTTTCCGGTCTGGACAATTTCGGCTTCCAATTTTTCGCCCAAATTTCATTTCGATTGATCCGTCAAACGCTTTTATTCTGATTATGGACAATGCCCTTGGTCTCGAATTCTGACCAGCTGGAACAGTCTTTGAGCAATTCTACCGTGACGACCATGATCTGTTTTTCGGATAAGCTGAAACAAATTTGATTTCTTTTCTCTGGATCGCCCAATGCGTACTTTGGTGACAGGCGGGACTGGTTTTGTTGGCCGGCATTTGCTTGCGTTGCTGGACGATCCGGTGTTGGTTTCGAGAATTGAATCTTCGGCGCGTGCCCACCTTGGCAATGAGATGCCAATCATCGAATGGAACCCGGCAAGCGGCCCGCTCCCGATCGGGCAATTGAAAGATCGCGCCCCCGAAGCCGTCATCAATCTGATGGGAGAGAGTGTTGCCGACGGTCGCTGGACGAAAGCCAAAAAAGAACGAATCCGAACGAGCCGGGTCGATGGAACTCGTAACCTGTTCAGCGGACTGAGCCAGCTTTCGACCGCTCCCAGGGTTTTTGTTAATGCATCGGCAGTTGGCTTTTTTGGAGACGGCGGCGAGACTGAGTTGACGGAATCCAGTCCGGGCGGGACCGGATTCCTGTCCGATGTTTGCCGGGAATGGGAAGAGGCAGCCAACCAATTTCGGAAATTTGGAACCCGCGTTGTAAACTTGCGAATTGGACTTGTGATGGGAAACGATGGTGGGGCATTGAAAAGTTTGCTTCCGGTGTATCGGTGGTGCGCGGGAGGCCGGTTGGGAAGCGGTCGTCAATGGATGCCATGGATTCACGTTCGGGACCTGGCGCGAATGTTTGTCTGGTGTCGGGACAATGAATCGATAACAGGACCAATCCATGGTTCTGCGCCCGAGCCAGTTCGAAATTCGGAATTCACTCGCGAGTTGGCTCGTTCGGTCGGACGTCCTGCGATATTGCCGGCGCCCCAATTTGCCGTTCGAATGGCGTTGGGTGAATTTGCCAACAGCCTGTTCCAGTCCCAGCGAATGATTCCAGCGAAAGCATTGGCCGGCGGATTCGATTTCCAGTTTAAGACTTTGCAATCGGCGTTGAAGGATCTGATTCCATGAATTCCCGATGGTTGGGTTTGGATATCGGGGGGGCGAACCTGAAAGCCTGGTGCAATGGCAAGGCGATTTCATGGCCTTTCGAATTATGGAAAACCCCGGGTGATCTCGCGGCGAAGCTAATCAGTTTGACCTCTGAATTTGCGGGTTTTTCGGGCGTCTCCGTTACAATGACCGGAGAACTGTGTGATTGTTTCGCATCACGTAAAGAAGGCGTTTCACAGATCGTTGATGCGGTGCAGCGTGCCTTTTCGGAAAAACAAATCCTTGTCTATCAAACGGGCGGGGAATTTGTGAATCCTGCCATCGCCAGGGAATCGTGGCGAAAAACTGCGGCGGCAAACTGGCATGCGATAGCGTCGGTTGCACCGCAGTTCTTGCCAGGCCGAACCGGGGTACTGATCGATATCGGATCGACCACGACAGACGTGATTCCGTTTCTGAATGGGCAGGTCACGGCTCGCGGCAAGACCGATTTGGCAAGACTTCGACATGGCGAGTTGCTCTATACGGGCGTGCAACGAAGTCCGGTTTGTGCTGTGACGAATCGCATCGAGCTGGCTGGGCAGAAGGTATCGCTGGCTCAGGAATGGTTCGCGAGCATGCAAGATGTTTACATTGTGTTGGAGATTGGGGCCGCCCCGGATGTTCTGGAAACTGGTTTGGACGGACGGCCCGTCGACTTTGAACACTCGTTGGTCCGACTGGCCCGTCTGGTTTGTTCTGATGTTAAAGAGTTGGGCCGGGAAGCCATTGTCGATATGGCCAAACAAGTCGCTGGAATTCATCAGGCTTCGATTCAGGCTTCGATTCAGAATGTGCGGAATAACAATCCGGAGAGTGCCGGCCAGATATTGGTTGCGGGGCAAGGTGAGTGGCTCGCTATCAATATGGCCAGGCGATTGGTGTCTGGTGGGGGCTTCGTCGCGAGGCTTTCGGACTGCGTTGATGCTGGAACGAGTCGGTGCGCGGCGGCTTGGGCTGTGAGTTGCCTCGCGGAAAAGCGATGTGGAGCGTCGGCATGACTTCAAACGAATTGACTCGGCATATTGTGGTGAAGGTTGGGGGGAGTCTGTTTCGAAATCGAGATTCGTTGGATCGCGTTGTTGGGTGGATCAATTCGAACATCCAGCGGTCCCCGGTGATTATTTGCGGCGGTGGGCAGTTGGCGGATGTGGTTCGGCAGTTGGACGCCGAATTGCAATTGAGTGATTCTTTGGCCCACGATTTGGCCATCCAGACAATGCGATTGAACCTTTCGATTCTGGTTGCCAGGTTCGAACAGCCCCTGATTGCCACTTCGATTGCGGAAATCCAGTTGAATGCAGCTGGAATTGGCCCGGTGTTTTTTGATTTGGAATGGTGGAAAATGACGGCGGATGTCGGGGTCCACAATTGGGAAACCACCAGTGATTCGATCGCCGCGGCGCTGGCCATCGATTCCGGGGCTTCGGAGTTGGTGTTGTTGAAGAAGGATGTGCCGATCGCAAGCGAGGCCGCCAAAGCTGTTTTTCGATCGGATTTGGTTGATGCTTCATTTGCAAATTGGACAGCCCAGCTTCCGGCAATTCGCGTCGTTCCGATCGGAATTTCGAAACCGGATTGGCTGTGGATCAATGAAAATCGTCTGGCACGCTCCCAAGCGACTGGAATGGGGCAATAATTCAGTGAATCCTGAATGGCTCCCAATTGCTCAAAAAGCCGAAAGATGTTAGGTTTTGAGGCTTATTACCCGCCCTTGGGATGATCGGCGAGCAGTTGTTTGCTCCCAGCCAGCAGGGTGGTGTATTCAATCAGGCATCATCGCCTGACGGACTCTCGTTGTCGAAAGGGTCCTGCCGGTGGCAAAAAACGGGTCTTCTGTTTTCTGTACCTTTGGCGTGCGATGGGCGTAAGGAGAGATTTTTGATGAATGAAGTTGTTCAACAATTGGTCGAAGCCGGCGTTCACTTTGGTCATAGGGCCAGTCGCTGGAATCCGAAAATGCGTCCCTACATCTACGGGCGGAAAGACCAGATTCACGTCATCGATATTCGCGAGACGATTCGCGGACTGCTGCGGGCCAAGAAATTCGTCCAGCAAACTTCGACCGACGGAAGTCTGGTGCTGTTTGTCGGAACCAAACGTCAGGCCGGCTCGATTATTGAACGCGAAGC
>JAYVKA010000180.1:0-2630 GCA_043768885.1 Planctomycetota bacterium | reverse complement strand
CCGACGAATCGGCGTGGAAAAAGTGTCACCTGGAAATTTTGCCGTTGTAAATTTTTTTTGCTTTGGATCGAGAATGGCTTCGCCAAGTCGCGAAAATTTATTGCATGGCGGCTTGCATTGTTGGGCTGATCGAGTAGCTGCTGGAACGATTCAGCTCCAGTGTCACGGCAAATTGTCGCTGCGGAGAATCCTGGCGAATGACCTGGGGAAGCTGGAATGCGGCTGCAGATGTCGTGCTTCCCCAGCTTCCCAGCGTCATCGTTTCCTTCAGGCCGGCTTGTCCGCTGGAAGTCAAAAGAAAACGGTCGGCGAGCAGACTTTTCAAATGTCGATAGTCTCCCGTCCATCCACGAAACGCGATTCGCTGCATTTGCCCGCTGGAATCAAAGTACCAGGTGATACATCCATGCAAGTCAGCAACACCGGTTCCCGTAACCAGATCAGAACGGAGTCCCTGCCACCCATTCTCGGCAGGGACGACGGAGAGCCGGCGAAAATCTGCCCGAATCTGATCGACCGATTTGTCCCAGGTGAACACCGTCGACAAATCGCTGATCGGCATAAACTCCAGCGGCCCGGCAGTCATGTCAGGTCCCGCTTGGTCGCCGGCAAAAATCGCGACTCCTGTGCCGTAAGCGTCGATCGGCAAATAAGTTTGCGACGAATGCTGCGGTTCACCGTTTGGGTACTCTGGAAAAACTCCCGGATTGGACATCATCATTGGAACGCCAATTGCGCCGGTGACGACAAGTGGAAGGACCAGGTTTCGAGTCAACATATTCAAACCAAAGGTTGCGGGTACATTTGGGATTGCACCCTTGAAGGCTTGGGCCCCGCTTTGCGATTCTGCCTTGAATCGATCGTTTTGCATCCGCTGTCGAGGTTCGGGCTATTTCCATAATCGGCGAATCGCAGGGACGATCCGGCAGGTCGCCATCTGTGGTGCCAAAAGTTGGCGTTCGGCGGCCGTTGTAATCCGGTTATTCGTCGCCAAAGTATTCTTCGATCCACTCAGGATCGACACCAATTGCCGCTGCCGCATAGTCCAAATCGCTCGCAAATCCCTTACGACCTGGCAAAACTGGTGGATGATATTTTTTGAGCAAGGCGGACGCCGCCTCCGGTGGATTCTTTTTAACGAGTTGGGACAACAGCGTCTGAAAATCAGGGTCTGCCAAGGCGGCTCCGAAATGGTCGAAGCGAACCGCCTGATGCCCCGGACTGATACTTGCGATTTGCTGGCGACACAAACGGGAGATCCCGTGCATTTCCAGCATCCACGCACAACTTCCGGCAATTGTGAGAAATCGAACGGCGTCAGGTTTCTCCATTCGTTGCTTGCAGGCTCTCGCCAAACGCAAGTACACAATCAGCTCTTCGAGCAGAGGGTGGCGTATCATGTTCGAAAAACCGACAATCGCTGGATTCAATTGGGCTGGGAACGGCAGGCTGGGGCGTATGACGACAAACGACTGGATTTTTGGCACCGAAGCCTCGGTTATTATAACAGCGACACGGGACCAGCTGACATCCAACCTGTCATTGAACAAGTTGCTCACGGATTTGCGCAAGGAGTTGAGCCCGGATCTGGCCAGCCAGGCAATCGAAATGGCCCAGCTTCAAATTGCGGCGAGGAAAAAGTTTTCTTCGCCTGAAGGCATGTTCTTCACGCGAAAGGGGCTGGAGCAATCGACCAGCGAAGCAGTCGCACACTACAAGGCCGGACTGATCGAAGAAGGGCTAACGGTTGCCGATGCGTGTTGCGGAATCGGCGGCGATTCGATGGCATTGGCAGCCAGCCACAGAACTGTGGCGATCGAACTTGACTGGAACATGGCCCGAATCGCCAATCACAACTTGGCGGACCGGAAATGCGAGAATGTATTGGTGGTTCAGGCCGACTTCAATCGATTCGATTTTACCCCGTTCGGATTTGTGCACGTCGATCCCGACCGAAGGCCGGGAAAATCGCGAACGACTCAGGCGGAATATTCCGACCCGCCCTGGAAAATTATCGCGGAACGTTTGGGGAATCAGTTCGCAGCCGTCAAACTGGCTCCGGCAACAATACTTGACGAGTTTTCAACACAGGTTCACCGACAATGGATCGGTTCGGGGCGGGAATGCCGGGAACAGCTGGCCTGGTTCAACTCGCCGGTTTGGGCGGCCGGAGGCAAAACGGCGACTGTTGTCGATGGCAGCGGAAGCGATCATGAATCCATAACCGGCAATTCTGATGATCAACCGGGCATTTGTGAAACACCCTCTCCAGGTGAGTTTTTGTTCGAGCCGCATTCGGCAGTCTTCGCAGCCGGACTGGATGGCACGTTGGCGGTACGGCAAAGTCTGGAACGCTTGTCCAACGATTCGCCTTATCTGATTGGTTCGCAGCCGATTCAGTCCCGGCTGTTCCAGGGATTTGAAATCCAGCATGTCGATTCGCTCGACCGGAAACGAATGTCGTCGGCCTTTCGCGATTTGGACGTTGGCAATATTGAATGGAAGCAGCGGGGGTTGGAACCTTCGACGTTCAATTCCGTCTCAAAGATGCGAGGACCAGGATCGAACGGTTCGACAGTTGTACTTTTTCGCATCGACCGTAGTCTCAATTTCGCGATCTGTCGTCGAAT
>JAYVKA010000179.1:0-3613 GCA_043768885.1 Planctomycetota bacterium | reverse complement strand
GGCGCAAAACTGGTCTGGGTTCAGACCGTCCCGCGAACCCCGTCCCGGTCGATGGCGGAACTGGACCAGATGAAGAGACTGAACAGCGTCGCCACCCGCTTCTTCTCGGATTATCCACACGTCACAATTTGTGACCCGGCAAAAGACACCGAACCGGACGAAATGAAATTCATGGAACCCGCATTCTGGTGGGCCCGATCAGCGCGCTTGATAGCGGGTTCGATTGAGGAAGCCCTGAAACAATAACCGGCCAACCAGTTTGAATTTCGGGTAGAGGACGAGGCTACGAGTCCCCGGCGAAGTTGCCATAAAAGGGACTCGTAGCCTCGTCCACTTCCGCGTGAAAATACCGGATCGTAGCGGAATAAACGCCTCTCCACTTTTCTACCGGTTCAATCGCGGCTCGGCAGTTTCTGCAACCCGCCGCGCATCGGCCTGAAACAGCAACATGGAATTCTCGGACGATGCCGTGTACTGTGTTTCGTCATGACGGGCTACCGCTCGCAGAAGACTTTCACCAGCTATCGTACATGTAGCCAGGAAACGGATTTCTTTTCGTTCGCCAACGGCCATGGAGTCAATCCCAAAATTTGCCGAGCCATTGGCAAGCTTGCACGCGTCCGAACCCTCGGCAGTCCATTCTGCCGGAAGGTCCACACGGACATCAATCATGTTGGCCGCTTCCGTTCCGCGATTTTCCACAACTACCACGTACTGGCTGGTGACTCCGACGGGGGCCGGATTTTCGAGTTGTACCACGGATACCGCAAGGTTTGCGCGGGCACGAGCCGTGGTGTCGATTGCGATTTCCTTGGGCTCAGTCAAACTGCTTTCCAGGCTGGCTGTCAACATGTGCAGTCCGGAATCAGGTGCGATGGCTACCATTTGGAAAGTCGCTGTTTCACCGGCAGCAATCGAGCCAATTTTCCATTTAAGTGTTTTCGCCTGATCGTCGTAATCGGCCTCGGTGCTGATGGTTTGAACGGTTAATGTTGGAACATGCAGCAACACTACCGCCTGGTCGATATCGATCGGGCTGGTGTTGGCAACTGTGAATGAGAACCACGCGCGGCTGTTAACCCAGGTGATTTCCGGAGCCGATACGGCCAGCTCGAGTTCCGGTCGCACGACGTTCATTCCCAACTCGCGGGCACCCGAGTCGGCACCCAGAGCACGGGCAACTGCAGTTACCGTTTTCGCTCCGTCGCTGACCATGCGGGTTGAAACCTGAAAGCGGGCTTCTTCGCCTGGAGCCAGGCTTCCGGCGCTGAGCAGTTTTTCCAAAGCGCCTTTGTCGGCGACACAACCCTCGGGCAGGTTCAATTCAATATTCAGTTGGTCGGCGTTGCCGTCGCCAGTGTTGCGAACGATCAGTTCCATTTGCGAAGGTTGACCCAGAACCCCTTGCTGGTTTCCGGCCAGGCTAAGTTCAAGAACAGGTTGCCGAACTTCCAGTTGAATCTGGCTTTCGGAAACAATTTCCAGACGGGTTTGAACCGAAACAGGTTTTTTCTCGCGGGCAATTACCTGCAAAAAAATCTCGAGCGGCTTGCCTGTGCTCAACGCCGGCAAGTTGTACGAGGCCGATGCGCCGGCGACGGAAACCGGTTCGGGAGTAGATTGCACCAATTCCAAATGTGCGGGCAGGCCGACTGTCAAAAGCGCCGGTGACGATTGCGGCGCGTTTCCGCTGGAAGCGACGATGCGAATCCCGGCAGGAACATTCAGGTTGATTGATTCGGGATAAACAACATTGATGACCGGCAACACACTCGCCCCATCCTGATCAACAGGACTAGCGGTTTTTTTTTGCGAATTTGCAGGTTTCTTCAACGACTGGCTACCCGGAGCCGGAATACTGGTTCGAACCGATGCCGGCATGTTTGCGACGACGGGAGTCAACGGTGCCGGGTCAGTCTTAGGTGGTTGATCCATTGGCAACATGACTTTGGGAGCAACTACCTTTGGGGCCGTCGATGCCGGTTTTTCGTTGACGGGCTCAACAGTTTTAGCCGCCGGTTTGTTCATGGAGTCAAACACGATCGATGACGGGTCCGCCAGATCCTGAGCTTGCAAACAGGGCACCGACACCAGGCTGGTGCAGACTGCTGCGACGAACAGATTCAGGAAACGTTTGGTCAACCAAAATGACATAAGTACAGGCTCCTACCGATCGGAAATAATGTGCCCTCTTCTTCTTCGGCAAAACCTGCCCAGCCGGATTAGTCTGTTTTTTCGGCATTTCCTGGTTTTCGCCGCAAGTTTCCCCTTCAGCCACGAAACACCGCGATTTCGCTACAATTGCGGAATTATCCCGTCCAGACCCGATGTTGTTGGAGTCGTATTATGTTCACCCGGATTTTGAAGTGGTCCTTCGTTTTGCCAGCAATTGTTGCTGTCACCGGCCTGCTTGTTCCCAGCTCCCTGTTTGCCCAAACCATGAAATATCCGGAAACGAAAACAGTTGATCAAATCGACAATTTCCACGGCACTGCGGTCTCCGATATCTATCGCTGGCTGGAAGGCGAAGCCCGCACCAGCAAAGACGTAAGCGACTGGGTCGAAGCGGAAAACAAGGTCACGTTTGGCTACCTGGAGACCCTGCCCCATCGCAAGGAAATCGAAAGGCGGCTGACGCAGCTTTGGGACTACGAGAAATTTTCAGCACCGTTTCGTGCGGGAGACCGTTACTACTACTTTCGCAATAATGGACTGCAAAACCAGAACGTGCTGTTTCAGCTGGACTCGCTGGACGGCGAACCGCGCGAACTGATCGATCCCAATAAATGGAGCGCGGACGGAACAGTCGCACTGGGCGGCATGTCATTCAGCGACGACGGAAAACTGCTTGCCTATGGCCAGAACGCTGCCGGTTCGGACTGGGCGGTCTGGAACGTAATGAACGTCGAAACTGGTGAAAGCCTTTTCGACAAAATCGAGTGGACCAAATTCACTTCGCTTTCATGGACCCCTGACGGCAAGGGCTTTTACTACAGCCGTTTCGACAAGCCCGAAGAAGGGAAGGAATTTCAAAGCCTGAACGAAAACCAGAAAGTTTATTATCACACGATCGGCGAGGCGCAGTCCGAAGACCGGCTGGTCCACAAAGACCCGGAAAATCCGAAATGGGGATTCAACGCCGAAGTCACCGAGGACGGCCATTACCTGATCATAACCGTTTGGAAAGGCACCGACGACAAGTTCCGCGTGATGTATCGCGACTTGCAAAAACCCGATGGCGAGATGGTCACGTTGATCGACAATTTCGACAATGAGTACACGCCGATTGGGAACGAAGGCTCGCGTCTTTACTTTAAATCAGATGTGAACGCCCCCAACAAGTGCGTCCTTGTTATCGACGTCGAAAATCCGGCCCGCGAGAACTGGCAGGTTGTGATCCCGGAAGCCGAAGAAACCCTGTCCGGAGCCGGAATGGTTGGCGACTTTATCTTTGCGGACTACCTCAAAGACGCAGTGACGCTGGTTCGGCAATACGACCTGACCGGAAAGCTCGTCCGCACGATCGATTTGCCCGGTCTTGGTACGGCCAGCGGTTTTGGTGGTCGTCGCGATCATACCGAGACGTTTTATTCTTTTTCCAGTTTCAATCGGC
>JAYVKA010000178.1:0-6194 GCA_043768885.1 Planctomycetota bacterium | reverse complement strand
AGGAAAATAAAATCAAAAAATCTTGGGTCGTGATGCCGATCAGGAATCCGGCGACTGGTGCGGCCTGCTTTGGCGATTGTGCAGACCGATGGATGAATCAACACTTGTGCGCCGGAAACCGGAACTCACAAGTAGTTCCTATTTCCCAAGACTCAACGTCACTGGCAAATCGATCTCGACTTTGACCTGTTCGGTCGATTTGAAATACTTCACGCGGACTTTGATTTTCTTCGGTTTGGCTTTGAGATTGAAATTCTTGCTGTAGGTCATCTCGTCACCGAAACCAAAACTGCCTCCGCCTCCCGAAGATGATTCGATCTCCTTGCCACTTTCGTCCATGAAGGCGATTTCCTGAATGGCGTCCAGCGACTTGTTGGTTTCGAAGGACAGCATCAAGCCTTCCTCGCCAAACGGATCTTCTTCGATTTCACTCAGCTTGACCGGCACATTTCCAAGTTTCAGCTCAGCGCCTTTCTCAACATTAAAACTGCTCTCGTCCGTCGCGGCGTCCTTGGCAGCGACCAAAACGACTGTTCCTCGCAAATGCAATTGGGTGGTACCGGCGGCTGGCAGACTGGATGCCGAGAATGGCAGGGTCACACGCTGCCCGTTTTCGCTGATATCAGAGCCAAAGCCGATTCCGCCGGAGTACCCTTCGTTTTTCAGCTCTTTACCATCATCAGAAAACAGTTTCAGCGACGAAACTCCCTCGCCGCCTTTCTCGGCCAACCCGGTATAGAACGCCTTCTCATCAACAATTCGAAAATGCACTTCAACTCCAGGCGAACGCCCCATGACGGCTGATCCACCCATCTCGTTGTCTGCGTCTGCCAACGTAACGGAAACACCGACCAGGTTGATTTGGGGACCTGATTCCTGGGAATACAACGAGGAACTTGTTCCTTGAAGTGAAATCGACAACGCCAACACGACGCAGCCACGAAACGCGGATTTCAACATGACGGTTCTCCAAATGATTTTTTATGTGTTCAACCAGGACAACGGGCATCCATTAGAGCAGTTTGGCAAAACGGTTGCACTTACGGTCGAATGCGATTTGCAGAAAGCAGCCAGTTTTCCGAGGACCATGATCGCTGCGACAAATGCCGTTATCCAAAACATCGTCCAAATGGAAAATCGTAGAATCTTTCGCTGGATCACGCCGACGATGGCGAACTGGTTGCACAGAATTAGCGCAATATTGCCAGCCAAAGCAGGAAGACGATCCAGCAAACCATATTCCATCGAAAAGGTTGGTAAATGCTTCTGACCGTCGAACTGCTAACGGATTCCCGCGAGTAAGTTTCAGTCATGGCTAATTCCTAATCCCGTTCGGTGCGGTTCCCGAATGAAGCGATGCTTCCCGGCGCATGCGCGACGTTGAAATGAACAAATGTAGCAGCGGGACAACCATCACCAGAATGATCGGAACAATGAACAGGCCGACGTTAAAGTGGAACGAGTCGCCGGTGACCATCGCGATGATTCCGGCGATGTAAAGTAGCCCCAGTGGAATTGCCCAAATAGAAACGACCAGCCATTGGGTTGTTACCCAGCTTTGGGCTGACTGTTGCATTCCGTATGCGATCGACAACCGGCGCATGCAAACGCAAAACCAGATTGTCGCGACCAAACTCGCCAGCCCCAACAGATTTAAAATCAGAACCAGTGGTATTGGCCGGGGAAAAATGAAGTGATCCAAGAATACCTCGATACTGCACAAGATGCAGATCACGTACACGAATCGAATGGCCGAAAGATACCTTTGATCAATGGCGAAGCGCGACAGCCGGGAAACTCCGATCGTGATCAACAACATGCCGACAAAATCGTTCAGTATGTCAAACTGGAACCCTGTCGCACCTCTGCCGTTGAATGACGAAGTGGAGCTGAACGTCAAATCGAAAACGCAAAGTAATCCACCCCAGAAGATCATTCGCAGCGGAGTAAAGGCATTTTGGATTGGCATGTTTCGGGTTCACAGCCAGGTAAAGCATTCGAATTAGGTATATGCTGGACTTTCGGTTCGCCGAAAACAATCGGTAGCTTTGGTCTCCAGCCGAGGCGGAGCAAGGAAAATGCTTCCGCTGGAAGCCAAAGCCACGATCTCAATGCCGGTTTTGAAATATCCGCTAGTAATTTCCGTCTGGTTCCAGACCCTGGCGAATGTTCCCCTCGCGGTCGATCAGTGGACCTGCGTTTTCGACTCGTCCCAGTTCGCGGCATCCGGGGCCCAAACCGGTGACTCCCAAATCGCTCTCTGCCGATTCAATTATTGCCAGCAATTCCTGGACGACATCCGGATTTGCTGCCGATACGTCGGACGATTCGCCAATGTCAGTTGCCAGATTGAAAAGCTGAGAGGTCGTTTCTTTTGCTTTCGGTTGTGGGACATGCAGTTTCCAGTCGCCGTGCCGAACTGCCTCGAGGTTCAGGCCGCGATAGTAAAAGAATGTCTCGTGGATTTGTTCCGTCCCTGTTTCTGTTAGAAGTGGCATCATGGACACACCATCAATCGTTCGGTCATCAGGAACTCTGGTTCCGGCAAATTCTGCCAACGTGGGAAGCACATCCATCATTCCACAGATTGAATCGGACTCACTCGCGTTTGGAATTTTCCCCGGCCACCACGCAATCGTCGGCACTCGAATGCCACCTTCCCAGGTTGAGTTCTTGAATCCACGCAAAGGCGCGTTACTTCCCCTTTGTGTCCCCCCATTGTCGCTCGTGAAGATCACCAGTGTTCGGTCGCTGATTCCGGACTTGCAGACTGCGTTCAGGATTTCACCGACGCTCCAGTCGACTTCCTCGACCCAATCCGAATAGATTCCGTGCGGCGATTTCCCGGCGAAATTCTTGCCGGGGTAGATCGGGAAATGAACGGCGCTGTGTGCGACGTACAAAAAAAATGGTTCAGTTTTGTGATCTTCGATGTACTCGACCGACTCCCGCGTATAGCTTTCGACCAGATCCTGTTGGTCGTTTCCCACGACCCGTTTGATCACTTTTCTGTTTCGCATCAATGGCAAGGGCGGCTGTTCTTTGGCACCTTCGTTGGGTTCGGGGAGTGGCTGACCCAGACTTGTTCTCGTTCCATCGGATGGCGGGCCCATGTCGTTCGAATAGGGCAAGCCGAAGTGATAATCAAACCCGTGGTTGTTGGGCAAGAAATCGGGTTGGTCTCCCAGGTGCCATTTTCCAATGATCGCAGTGGCGTAACCGGCTTCCTTCAGAACTTCTGCTATCGTAACCTCGTTCGGCGACAGCCCGATGTTGTTTTCCGGAAACAGCACATGGGGAATCGGCAGTGCGCGTTTGGGATAGCATCCCGTCAACAGCGACGCGCGGGATGGCGAACAAACCGGCGCTGCATAGAACGAAGTCAGCCTTCGGCCTTCCGTTGCCATGCGTTGCAGATTCGGCGTCCGATTGATCGTCGATCCAAACGGTCCAATGTCACCGTAACCCAGATCGTCAATATTGATGACGATGAAATTCGGGAGAATTTGCATTGCACTTCCTTGCTGGCCAAAAACAAAAACCGGAACAAGAAGAATCAGGAATGTGCAAAATGATTGGCTGACGGACATTGATTTCATGTGATTTGCAGAGCCTGAATTGCCGGGTTTGAGAATGTAATGAATGGTAGCCAATTAATGTGTTGGATGGTTGAGTTGATGGAAGGGGCGGCATCGACTGTACATTCGATGTACGGCTGAAACTCAACCCCGATCAGTACCAGCCAACTACCGGCTTTGGCTTGAGGCTGAAAATTTGCGGGTTTACCGCATGCTATTGGCAAAATCATGTTTTTGCTTCGGTTCCATGGCCTGGCACGCTGTTTGCGTTCGTTATGTGGTTCAATTTCCATGCAACTCTGTCCGGGAAAAGCCATGTCGCAAGTGGTAGCTCAAGCTCTCCAGTCGAATTGGCGTACCGGATTTTTGGCATTTCAGGTTCTCATCGGATTGGTGGCCGTGGCTGGCAGTGCCTATTTTGTCCTGGCAGGAGCGGGGATGTTCGGCTCTCCGTTTCAAGGCGACCCGTACTTCAATCTGACATTGTTGATGGTTGTCATGTTTGGTCCAGCCATGATTTTGCCAAGTGCCTTGCTGGATGTTTGGAAACCGGGGTGGGGCGGGATTTTTCTATGCACGACAACCATTCTGGAGGGCATCGGGCTGATGCTGAATAACTTTTATGAAATTGGTTACAACGCATACAACGTTGCAACTGCGGGCGTCTTTCTGGTCGTTCCCATGTTTGCGTTAGGCTCCTGCCTGGTCGTCACCGGGCCACGCAACAGTCCGAAGAGACTGGTAGTCTGGTTTTTGAAACGATCCTGTTTTCAGTTTTCGCAATTCACATTGCGATTGTTGGCCTTGGTCTTTGGCCATGGTCGTATTGATCGTTGTGGTGCCTGGAAGAGGCTTCCTTTGGATGGTTGGCCGGACATTCAGGTCCAGGTGAATGCGGGTGATCGGCGCTCCGAGTGCTTCACTCCCTGGTGAATTTTGATTTGCCCTTGAAGCTCGACCCCTTTCATTGGTTGCGATCGGAAAGTGCATTTCAATCGGCGGAGTTGAGCTCCCGAAGCAGATTGTTGTCGATTTTGGCTTTGACCGTTCGGCGGTCGATGCAAAGAATTCGGGCGGCGGATTCGTAGCTGCCTGTTCGGTGATAGATATGGGTGATGTAGGACTGGAAAAGCTGGTCGGCTGTGAGGATGCCATGCAGCGTATCTCGAATCCAGCGTGGAGTTTTTTGGGCCGGTGTCACTTGCCCAGATATGCTCAAAACGTATTCGTTGCGGATCAGGATGCTGCTGATGCATTGTTCGAGTTCGCGGATGTTGCCGCGCCAGGGGTAGTCAATTCCGAGATTTTTCAGAATCCATTCGACGGCCTGTTCGCAAAGTGATTCGGCGTCGTCTCCGGCGAGACGACGGGAAATGTAGAGGGACAACGAGCGGAGATCGTCAGGACGATGGTCCAGTTGCTCGCGTAATGCGGGGGTTTGGATGCGGTCGGCGCAGAGGCGGTAGTAAAGATCTTCGCGAAAGCGGCCGGACTCCATTTCACGATCCATATCGCGATTCGTCGCGCCGATGATCTTGCCGGTAAACTGTCGCTCTTCCGATTCGCCGATCCGGGAATACGTTCGTCGCTGGACGACTCGCAGCAATTTGACTTGAAGCGATGGATCAAGCTCGCCGATCTCGTCCAGGAAAATTGCGCCATGAGGTCGGCATTGCTCCAGCCAGCCTTGTCGGTCGGCGATTGCGGTTGTAAATGCTCCCTTTCGGTGGCCAAACAGTTCCGATTCGATCAAAGTTGCCGACATGGCGGTGAGGTTGAGTGGAAAGAAACTCGTTTGGCTGAACCCCGTTCAAAAAATATGGGCGACGGGAATTGTCCTGGCTACCGCTGCCGGGTTTGTGTTGGAGTATTTTTCACGTGGTATGAAAAGACGCTACGCAGTTGTTGCGGTTGGCCTGGGTGCATGGTCCGTAGTGAACGTACTGGATATTTTTTCGATTCAGCCGGAACTGGGGCACATTGCAATTCTGACGGGACTTGCTGTAACAGCGGGGAATTTGCTTTTCGGGAAATCTTCTACCTACCAGGGTGAAGCGAACGAAGAAGCGGGCATTTGGAACCGGACGTGGTTAGGGAATGCAGTTGCGATTTGTCTGGGTTTGGGAGTTGTTGCGTTGGGCCAGTTTACTGGCCAGTTTTTTTCTGGTCCGGGCAACGTGTTGATCAGTCCTGCCGGATGGTTGTCGGCGATTCAGATGCTGGTGACGTCGCTGACAATTTTTACAACTGCCTTTCGCATGCATCGCGACAGAATGACGGACGAAATTAGCCTGGAGAAAGTGCGGGCCCTATTGGGCGGTGGTGCCTTGATTTCCAGGTTGGCGATGTGGACGGTTGGTCTGGCACTTGGGACCCATTTATTCCCTGTTTTCGCGGGGCTGAGGCTGGTCATTCCCGTTACAGCGGCGATGGGCAGTTTTGCAACGAAAGATTCGGCGATCCGTCGTGGAATGCAGTTGGTTGCTTCGGTTACCGTATCGACCCTGCTTGTTTGTTTAGGATCACGCCAACATTAAGTTCGGTGTTTTCGGGAGGTTGAGGCTCCCGCCGAAACATTTTCGAGTCGACTGTCCTGTCTCGGCAGGAGCCTCGACC
>JAYVKA010000177.1:0-3337 GCA_043768885.1 Planctomycetota bacterium | reverse complement strand
GACTTGTTCTTTGAATTGCGAAACGGACTTGTCAAAGTCGCCTATCCCGTTTTCATCGATGGCAACGAGATTCCACGCAGCGGCTATGTGAACGTGGTCAATCGCCGGGAAAAACTGGCCGACCTGGTTGTGGAATCTCCATTCTTTGCCAAAGTCATGGTCAATCGAATGTGGGGCCATTTCCTGGGCTACGGCTTTACGAAACCGGTCGATGATCTTGGTCCCCACAACATTCCTTCTCACCCGGAGTTGCTTGAATTCGTCGCCCAGCGATTCCGAAGTTCCAGCTACGATATTCGCCAGTTGATTTCGTGGGTTGTGCTCAGCCGACCTTATGCATTGTCCAGCAAAAAAAGCAAGAACAATGAATCGGATGATCCACTGTTGGGAAGTCCTCCCAAGTTCTCGACTTTTTACTTGCGGCAAATGCGGGCAGAAGAGTTGTACGAATCGCTGATGACGGCCACTCAACTCGGCCAGGGCGATGGCAACTACGAGCAACAGGAACAGATGAAGAACCGTTGGCTGCAACAATTCTCGTCAGCCTTTGGTACCGACGAAGGGGACGAGACAACAACGTTCAATGGAACCATTTCGCAGGTTCTGATGATGTTCAATGGCGACATGATTCAGGAAGCAACAGGCGGCAAACAGGGTTCGATGATCGATCGACTGGCAAACCAGCCAGGCATGACGGACGTGGATCGCATCGGATACCTTTACGAAGCGGGCCTTGCACGAAAACCAACGCGCGATGAACGCGGAGTTGCCGAAAGCCTGTTGCTTGCCCGACGGGGAAATTCCATAGAGATGTTGAGCGACGTCTGGTGGACAATCCTCAACAGCAACGAGTTTATTTTCAATCACTAGTAACATAAGACAGCAAGCTGTCGTGGATCTTGCCAAAGATCCCCGAACGGCTGGATCTTTAGCAAGATCCACTACACCAAAATCCAGTTGCCATAACGTAACACAACCCATAACCAATCCGCGATTCGCAGTTTTCGAATCGGCCAGGCAAACATCCTTTTTCCAGGGAACATTCGAATGCAGTATCAAACACCAGCTGGAATGAGTCGTCGGCACTTTATGCGTCACATGGCCGGAGCCAGTGCTTTTGCCGGTACCGCTTTGGCAATGGGAAATACGATTCGGGCCAACGCAGCCCAAATGACCCGCGATCACAAGTCGGCGATCCTGCTGTGGATGGGCGGTGGCCCTTCGACGATTGACCTTTGGGATTTGAAGCCGGGTGCAGCGACAGGCGGACCCTTCAAACCGATCGCAACCAAAGGGGACATGCAGATCTCCGAGCACCTTCCGTTGATGGCCCAACAGATGGACAAGGTCTCGCTGGTTCGTTCGATGAGTACCCGCGAAGCCGACCATACCCGTGGTCGTTACTACATGCACACCGGTTTTGTTCCAAATCCAAATATCGAACACCCGGGCTACGGTTCGATTGTCGCGCACGAGTTGGCGGATTCTCGCCAGGGCCTGGAGATTCCTCCCTTCGTTGCTGTTGGCGGTGCAAGCGAAGGCCCTGGATTCCTCGGCATGGCCTGGGCTCCATTTTCGGTAGACAGCAACGGTCGAATTCGAAATCTCGAAATGGGTATCCAGCCCGGTCGGGTGACTGAACGGGTTCAGGCTTTGAGTCAGCTTGAAACCAGTTTCATTCAAGACAATCGTGGATTATCAGCGGCTGAACACGCCAAGGTTGTTTCCAAAACGCTGAACCTGATGACCAGCCAGCAAATGTCGGCATTCAAGGTCGAGGATGAACCGGAAGAAATGCGCGAGCGCTATGGTCAAAACAATTTTGGTCGTGGATGCTTGCTGGCCCGGCGACTGGTTGAATCGGGTGTGCCGTTTGTCGAAGTCAGCCTCGGTGGTTGGGACAATCACCAGGGTATCTTCCCAACTCTGCAAAATAATCTGCTTCCGAACCTCGACCAGGGGATGAGCGCATTGTTTGAAGACCTGGCCCAACGGGGTTTGCTGGAAACCACGGCCGTCATTTGGATGGGCGAATTCGGCAGAACTCCGCGTATCAACGGCAACGGCGGGCGGGACCACTGGGCTCGCAGCTGGTCTGTGGCTGTCGGCGGTGGCGGCATCAAGCCGGGAATTACGGTCGGCAAGACAAGTCCCGATGGCTTGGACGTTGACGGTACGAGCTACACCAGCGAAGACCTGATGGCAACGGTTTGCAAAAGCCTTGGAATCAACCTCGAAACGACTTTCCAAAGTCGCAATGGTCGCCCCATGAAAATCGCAAACGGCGGCAAGGTGATCACCGAGTTGGTTGGTTAGTCGAATTGGCGATTGAACAACGATAATCCCATCAGCCAGACGTTATCCCGTCGCGGCTGATTTTGCCATGGCGACCAACATTTTTGCTTTTACGAAATCGACTTGATTTCGTTGGCCTTTCGCACGTTTTTTTGCCGAACGATGAACGAATCACACATTTTCATTCATCCTGTCGGCAACAATGACGAGCGGCCCGGCCAAACCGCATTCGAATGCACGTTCGAAGAAATGTGTCGGCAGATTGAACAGTTGCCAGGTGCTTATTGCGAACCGGATGGAGCCATCGGCTGGAACCCGGCAACGGATGGCAGCGAATCTCTCGGTGGCACCATCCACTGTATCGACGATCGCGTACTGTGTGTCGAACTCTTTAGCCGTTTGGGACTGGAAAACTGGAAGCGCATGCACCCGTTGATCTCCGGAAACGCCCGCACCGTTATTCAACTGCCTCAACAAGGCCGGTTTGTCTCTGTTGATGAATATGAGCAGCAAACTTATGGCGGCTGACTGAATTCTGTCGCGAGAGGATTGCACCATCAGGTTTTGAACGCGAGTTACTTGAAACGTGAAGCGGAGATCATTGGCAACGCTGGCCAGGCCGGTTCAGTTACGGTGGCGACGAACATGGCAGGTCGGGGAACTGACATAAAACTCGATCCGGCCGTTCGACGGGCTGGCGGGTTGCATGTAATCCTGACCGAGTTGCATGAAAGCGAACGGATTGACTGGCAGTTAATCGGACGGGGAGCCCGGCAGGGTGATCCTGGCACGTATCGAATTCATGTTTCGATTGAGGATGATATTCTGGACGTCGCGTTCGCGCCGGCCAAAGCCAACCGGATTCGCGCTCGCCTCGTTCGACACAAAATATTGCCGTCCCGGTTAATTCAGCTTTTCCAGAGAGCGCAACGTCGCGTCGAGCGTAAGCGAACGGTGAAGTGCATGTTGACGGGGATGGGATACTCCAGATTTTGAACTGGAGATTTTGATGCGGCGTCGGCGTTATTCGCGTGAGCAATGG
>JAYVKA010000176.1:0-5076 GCA_043768885.1 Planctomycetota bacterium | reverse complement strand
TTGCTGGAAGGGAACGAAGCCGCCGCATTAAAACTCGCCATGACGGCCTCCAACAAATAGTTGCTGGAACCAGCTGGTGGAACAATTGTCCCAATTGTTCAGGAATCAAAGATGACATGAACAGTTGGAGACAACTGTTCTACTGTCTGCGAGCCGCTAGCATCTGGTGGCCAGCTTTCGCGTTGTCGCGATGAAGCGGTTTCCTGTAAAAGCTTCGCTGGTCAAATCCAGTCCTCCCAGCGAACTTCTTGCCTGACCGATGGCCGTTAGCGACAGCAAACCTGGCGACGAACAGGTCGTGGACACTTCACGTGTTTTGCGGGTGCGAATGCGCGCCGATCTGGAAATCGTCGCACAGAAATGGCAGGGCCGCGAATACTGGGTGATCAAGGACCCGATCGCGCTGAAATATTACCGCTTCGAAGCGGAAGAGTTGGCGATTCTGAAAATGCTCGACGGCCAGCGCTCGGCCGAGGAAATCCGGGACGAATTCGAAGCGAGTTTTGCCCCCCAGCGTTTGGCCAACGCCGAACTGCATCAGTTGATTGGCATGTTGCACCGAAGTTCTCTCGTAGTTTCCGATGCGACGGGACAGGGTGACCGGCTGCACAAGCGCTGGTCCGAGAATTTTGCCCGTGAGCGAAAGCAGGCATTCACAAATCCGCTGGCGATTCGTTTTCGCGGCGTCGATCCCGGTCGGTTTCTGGATTGGCTGGACGAATACTGCGGATGGCTTTGTTCGTGGCCAGCCTTCATCTTTGTTGCGATGCTGGGAATAGCGGCACTCGGTTTGGTGTTTACCAACTTCGCCGAGTTGTCGGCGAAAATGCCGGCGTTCGAAGAGTTCTTTGCCGGCAGCAACTGGATCTGGATTGGTCTGGTCTTGATTGTAACCAAAATCATTCATGAGATGGGCCACGGTCTGGCGTGTCGCCGTTTCGGCGGTGAATGCAACGAGATGGGATTGATGCTGCTGGTGTTGATGCCATGTCTCTATTGCAACGTCAGTGACAGCTGGATGTTGCCGAACAAATGGAAGCGGGCGGCGATCGCAGCGGCCGGCATGTACGCCGAACTGGCGATGGCTTCGTTCGCGACCTTTGTTTGGTGGTTCAGCGAGCCGGGACTGGTTAACCAGCTGGCTTTGAACGTGATGATCGTCTGCTCGGTGACGACCCTGTTGTTCAACGCAAATCCGTTGTTGAAATACGACGGCTACTACATTCTGTCGGACCTGATTGAGATACCGAACCTGCGGCAGAAGGCAACGTCGCTGCTGAACCGGACCGCCAGTCACTGGTTATTGGGTCTGGAAAACCGCGTCGATCCGTTCTTGCCGGTTCGCCGTCGCTGGTTCTTCGTGCTGTTTGCAATTTCGGCGGCGGCCTATCGCTGGGTCATCACTTTTTCGATCTTTTGGTTTCTGTACCGGATGCTTGAGCCGTGGGGTTTGAAAGTCGTCGGTCAAATGCTGGCAGTCGCCACGATCTGGTCGCTGATCGGAATGCCAATTGTGCAACTCGTAAAATTCTTTTCTGTTCCAGGGAGATGGCTGGCCGTGAAACGCGTGCGATTGGCAACGGGCCTGGCGATTATCGCCACGGTGCTGGGTGTGGTGTTGTTGTTTCCTGTTCCGCACAAGGTGCGTTGCAGTTTCTTCGCCCAGCCTGCCCGGACTGGCAACGTGTTTGTGTCCGTACCTGGATTCGTTCAGGAGATTCACGTCAAAAGCGGAGATCGTGTCGAAGCGGGACAAGTGCTTGTAACTTTGGAAAGCCTTGATTTGGACAAGCAATGGGAACATCTGCAGGGGGCCTTCGATGTCGCAGATGCCCGTCTGCAACATTACGTTGAATCTGCTTCGTTCGATCAGGAAAGCCAATTTCAATTGGCAACAGCCAGGGCAAGTCATGAGTCCGCCGGGAACCTGTTGAAACAAAAGTACGCGGACATCCAGCGGTTGACGATCCGCGCGCCTCACAACGGAATTTTCGTCGCAGACTCGATTCGATCACGACCCGATACGAAAACGAGTGGCACGCTGGTCTCCTGGCACGGCTCGCCGGTCGAAACGCGCAACCAGGGGGCGTGGTTCGAGACGCAAACCCGCATCGGCCGAGTTGTAGCCGATACGGCAAACTCGGAAGCAGTTTTGGCAGTGGATCAGGGAGACATTGAGTTCATTCAGGCAGATCAACAAGTTACCTTGTGGATTCGCCAGCAGCCGGGTCGGGTTTTTGAATCCGAAATTCATCAGGTCTCACCGGCCCGCATGCTGACGGTGCCGCAGGGTCTTTCGTCCCGTTGCGGCGGCGACCTGGTTACTACTCGTGATGCGAATGGGAACGATGTTCCGCAATCACCGGTTTGGCAAGTCAGCGTTCCGCTGCCGACCGATGATCAGCCGATCGTCGGAGGTGCGACCGGCGTTGCGATGATCCAGGTCGGCAGCCAGCCCCTGATCCGCCGCATCTGGCGGGAATTCTGCCGGACGTTTCGCTTCGAGCTGTAATTGCCTGATCGCACGACGTATGGTCTGATCGAACAGACCTTCATTTACCGGCCAGTTTCGCAATTGCGGGACGGATCGGCAACGCCGAATGTTTTGGCATATAGTGAATGCCTTGCGGGTTGTTCTTGGGCTTACAAGATATCGGGCAATGGGAAAATCTGGAATTTGCATGACTTGGACTGCTTGCCTTTTGTTGAACGCCATAGAGTGGACGATTGCCACCGGTCTTGCATCCCTGGTACTCCTTTCTCCAGCCCATGCTGTATGCCAGGCGAACGACGCAATGGACCTGGTGCGGAATCAGGAACGAAAACGGGCGGAAGTTATCCAGTCGGTGATCGGCAGCGTCGTTGCAATTTACGATGAGGCCCGTGAAGGCGGTGGATCCGGCGTCATCATCGACCGGTCGGGCCTGGCACTGACCAATCATCACGTGATCATGGGTGCTGGCGTTTCCGGGATGGCAGGACTTGCCGATGGCAAACTTTACAAATGGGAATTGGTTGCGACCGATCCAGGTGGAGACCTGGCGTTGATCCGGCTTTACCGCGAAGACGATTTTCCGTTTGCACCTCTGGCTGATTCCGATCGAATCCGGGCCGGCGATTGGGCGATGGCGATGGGGAATCCGTTTGTGCTGGCCGATGATCATGTTCCGACAGTGACGCTTGGAATTGTCAGCGGCGTCAAACGGTATCAAGCCGGCTCGGGCAACAACCAACTCGTTTACGGCAACTGCATTCAGTCAGACAGTTCGATCAATCCTGGCAACTCGGGCGGCCCGCTGTTTGACATGAGCGGGTCCATTATGGGGATCAATGGCAGGGCAAGTTTTCTTGAACGGGGACGCGTGAATGTCGGACTGGGATATGCGATCAGTTCAAATCAGGCGAAGAATTTTCTCGGCGAGCTGATGGCGACTTATCTGGTCCAGCACGGAACGCTGGATGCAAGTTTTTCGGATTACACCGACAAAGGCATTTTGTGCTCGACGATCAACGAGTTTTCGGATGCGGCACGGGCGGGCTTGGAACTGGCGGATCGGTTGATTGAACTGGAAGGCGTCGCTGTTGAATCGTCGAACCAGGTCGCCAGTCTGCTTTGCACGCTACCTCGCGGATGGCCAACGACGCTACGGGTTCGAAAACCGGATGGAACCGATCGGTCGATTACGGTCCGAATGACCGGCTTGCCCTACCAACAAGCGCCGGAACCGCCGCAAGTCCCTTCGGATCCGGACCAACCCAAGGACGAAGAGCAGCAACGGCAGGCGGACAACCAGCAAAAAATGCAAAGACTTCTGTCGGCGGGACCATCGACGGTTCGCGACGAGGCGATGAACCATTTTTGTCGGGATGTTTTGCTGGTCAGGACAACGCGTGAATCCGGAGAATTGCCAGAGGGTGATTTGAAACTGCACTACGGTGTCGAATCGAACAACGTTGTCGAATCGAACAACATTTCCGATACAAAAACGATTGAAATCAGTCTGAAGGCTGACGGGACTTTTACAGTCATCGATCATCGGGGTGATGCTGAGCGGCAATTCAAATTCCATTCCGGCCAATTCGCGGTTTCGATTGATCCGGCCAGAGGCAACCGGGACGAGGACCTGTCCATGACGCAAGCCAAAACCGAACCGGCGATTGTTGTCGCGACGGCAATTGATGCCATGAGTCGGCCCGGTACGGACTGGTTTCGAATGTTCGGCTCGGCCAGCATCGACGGCAGCGACAAGGCCAACGGATCACCATCCATCCGGTTGAAATCTCTCGACGCCGAGAAAGACTGGTTTTATTCCTGGGTATCAAGCGGGTTTGCAGGCGGAGAAGATTCGGTTTTGGTCAAGGCCGCGGCCGACATGGATTGCGATGGAAAATCCGGAGGTGTTGTTTTTCGTGAATGGAAAACAAAGAGTGGTTGGCGCGTACCGGCAGAGATCCGAATCGTAAAAAACCTCGACGAAAAACTGGTTGAAACCTGGCGCTTGAAGTCCGCAAACGGAGAAGGCCAATGATGATTCCAACGGCTGGCTCCGGGCAAACCGGATTCCTCGTTGTTTTGTCGATGCTGTTGGGCATGGGTTCACTGGCATGTACCGGGATCGCCGCCGCTCAAACAACGAAAAAGGAACAGCCTGCCCAATTGCCGGACCTTGTTGAGAGGTTGCAGGGAAAAATCGTGAAGGTCTTTGGGGCCGGCGCGGGACAAGTCGAAGCCTACTCGACTGGACTGCTGATTTCCCACGACGGATTGATTGTCACTTCGCAAGGCGTCTATCTGGACGGAGCCCAGACCGTCGTCGTTCTGGCTGATGGTCGAAAATTCAATGCGACGATCATGCGAAGGAACCGGCGGCTGCAGTTGGCTACGCTGAAGATCGAGGCCGAGACGCCGGACTTTTTTTCGCTCGCTGATGAAACCAAATTCCAGCAAGGGGACTGGATTGTCGCGATGTGCAATGCATTTCGGGTCGCCGACAAACAGGAACCCGTTTCAGCCTGGCTGGGAATTGTCTCACTTCCAACCAGCATCGACGCCCGATTGAACGATCGGGACATTGC
>JAYVKA010000175.1:0-15756 GCA_043768885.1 Planctomycetota bacterium | reverse complement strand
CCGATTCGCAGCGCGTTTACCTACACGCTCAACCAATGGGATGCACTGTGTCGCTACACGACCGAAGGCTACCTGTCCTTCGACAATAATCTTGCCGAGAGAACGGTGAAAATTCCGGCTATCGGTCGCAAGAATTATCTCTTCGTGGCCAGCGTCAACGGCGGTCACCGCGCGGCGATTCACTATTCGCTGGTCAGCAGCGCGAAGGCCAACGGAGTGGAACCGTTGGCCTGGTTGAAAGAGGTCTTCAGTCGCCTGCCGTACCACCGCGCCGGCGAAGCATTCGACCAAGCGGCCAACGGTGAACCGATCACATCGACGGAACTGGACTACCTGCTCCCGGACCACTGGCTCCGCGCCAACCCCACCCATCAATGGACCATCGACAAGATTCGAAGGGCCGAAAGAGAAAAGAAAAACGTGTAGTTCCCGGAACGCTCACACCAATTGAGACTTGGACGAAGGCAATTCAACGAAGAAACGGTGGCTGGTCGACGATTGAACAAGCGTATCAGTTTGACTCAAGATCAGTCGCCACTGTCTGAGAATGTCACGCTGCCTGAGATTTCTGATCGAATCCTCAAGCTCCCTGGCCAGAACCTTCGCGTTTCTTCACCAGATTCAAACGGGATTGCGATTAGGTTTTTCCCGTCAAGTTCGATCAGCTTGTTTTTGTTTCGGTCGTCAATCGTCGGTTGGCCGAATCGGAAGCCAGTTGCTGGGTCGCTTCGATCTTGTCTACGCCCTCAGCGGTTATCGAAAGCATGCCGCTTTCTTCCCGTTGAATCCAGCCTTTTTCCTTGAAGAACCAAAGGTGAAAATTCATCACTTCCGGCGGGCATCCGACCAACTGCTCCAGTGTTGTATCACCAATGCCTGGTGCCCTCATGTCCTGACGTCGTTTTGCGTAAAGAAGCGTAAGCATTTTGTGACGTTGGACGCTGTCGCTGTCCAGGCAATTGGCATTTTCCACTAACTGAACCACCGCCCGTTTTTGTCGATCATATTCGGCGTCATAGGCTGCACGGGCTGCCGGGTCACGCAGCTTTTCGAAACCTTCAATCAGGGTCGAGAACTTCTGGACATCACCACCTTCGGCAACGTCCGGGTGAAGCTGTTTTGCCAGATATCGGAAGAGTCGTTCGATCGTGTCGAGGCTGGCATTCGGGCTGGCCTGAAGCATCTCGTAATAGTCAACAAATTCTTTTTCTGCCATGTTTTCTACCTTGGTATCACGCGGATTGTTCGGTGAGGCATTCGATCCGCGTATTTGGACGAAGTAGGCCGTGTCACCATCCTCGTTCATCGAATTCAGTTGCGGTGGCCCAATTTGCAATTGAACCGCGCAAATGTAGGTGAGGAATCCGGCTGTCGAACGACATCGACGGCCAGAATCAGAAACCGGACTGGCTAACCGGGAAGAAGTTGCCGATTTCAACGATTGTTCCATCTGGCCATCAGGCGGGGGATTTGGCGAGATTTGGTTCGTTCCACCAAAACTGCCAAAAGCCGCGAGCACTCATTACCTGAAATTCCCACTTTGGGCCATTTCGCTGACTGATTGACGGCCCAATCCGAAATTGCCAGAATTCCGGCCTGTACGGTTGTTCCGTTGCGTCGAATTTCGGGCCGGTGCCAACCGTTGTTGGCGTTTTCCAAAATCAATTTTTGAAAAGGTACTTTGGCATGAGCAAAGGCAACGATAATCCCTACGCAAGTCCCATGACAAAACCGGTTCAACATCAACAAAGTGGGCCAGGTCAACTAGCGTCACTGGGAGACCGATTCCTTGGTTCGTTTCTGGACGGGCTAATAGTAATGGTTCCGTTCTTCATCATCATGTTTGTCATTGGGATTGCGCTGGGGATGGCCGGTTTACAAGTTGGCACACTTGCTTTCCAGGTTGTATCGTTGGTGCTCAGTTTTGTGATGTTCAACGTGGTCTACCTCGGCATCAATGGGTACTTCCTGGCGACCAAAGGCCAAACAGTGGGGAAAATGATCGTAAAGACCCAAATCGTAGGTGAGGACGGTGCCCTGGTTCCCTTTGGGCAGTTGTATCTGAAACGCTATTTGGCACTTTGGCTTGTTTCGTTTATTCCTTATGTTGGATATGTTGTCGGTCTGGTTGACGCACTACTGGTTTTCCGCGGCAATCGAAAATGTCTCCATGACGAAATCGCGGGAACGAAAGTCATCAGCTTGAAATAGTCGGTAGACATGGCGGTCCTAACGGCGTCATTGCATGGCCATTACAAGAAAATATTTCGGAATTCAAATTATCGAATTCGATCGGCCATTCGCCAAAATGCCACGCAATACATGACCTTGCGAAGGTTTAAAAAAAGCCCGGACGATATCGCCCGGGCTTTTCTGGAGGACTTTCGGCGGTGAAAAACTGCCGAAGCCTGTCTTGTTTTTGTTGGCTGCACCCGGCGATTTATTTCTGCCGTTACAATCACGGCAAGATCCTAAATGTCGTCCTTTTCGCCGTTGATCACTTCCATGACTTTGGTGTTGCGCTCCACAGCCAAAACCGTCGTTCGTTGCTGGGTCCCGTCTCGGCTACAGGCGACGACTGGCAAGACCTGACGTCGATCTGGCAATTCAACACGCGTGGAGAACGTGCCGTCTTCGGCTACTTTGAGCGGTTCGCCACCGATGCTGACCGTCGATCCCGGAGCCGCTACCCCGTAAACAACCATTTGGGCATCGACTTCGAACTTGAAGTCATTGATATCATCGATCAGGTGCATATGGTTCGGACCAAGTGCCGCCATGGGCCGCCGCATTTTTTGCTCGAAGATCTGCTTCAAATCATCGGTTTCGTTGTCCGCTTCGTAGCCACCACTCATTGCAAATACAGTTTCACATTTTTGGGCAATCTCGGCCCAATGCGCATCATCCGGTCCAGTGTTGTCGGCCGGCGTCGTCACTCTGTTACTTCGGGCGATTTGATAGAACTTGCCGGACGGAGCCAGGTAACCAATTGCGACTCGCCAACGTTTGTGTGGAAACTGGGTATCGATGTACCAATGGCTGACACCGCCGTGGATTGGAATATCGCGTTCGACCCGTTCGTCATTTGGGTTGCCATCATTAGGCAGTTCCAGTAACCGCAGGATCGGCCGCGCCCCCCGCCAATGCCGCTCCAGTGCAGTTTTTGCCCGAAGAACCGTGGCCGGAGTGATTTCCCAATGAACCTGCATCCAATAGGCGTCCCGCACGATCAGAATCACCCGATCCCGTTTCGGTTTTTCGTTCTGCTTTCGAAGTGCCGTATTTAAGGCCAAGTCCTTGAGATCTTCGGCAAGGCGGTTTTCCCGGGCTATTTGTGCAGCGACGGCTGTTTGACGGCCAATTTCTTCGGCCGGTCCCAAGCCGTTTCCGTTTCGTCGAGTGCCGTTCTTGGCTGAAGGCGAAACGGCAGCTCCATTTCCATTGCCCTTTGAAGCTTTCAACAATGCCTGGACCAATTGCTCCTTGCGCATGGCGTGCCATCCATGGACACCTTCATTGCGCGCAAGCTTGGCCAACTCTTTCGAGGTTTGGGCTCGCAGATTTGTAAGAGTCACCAAGACACTTTCTCCCCATTCTAAAAGGCAATTAGCCAAAATCGACGGTTTTCCTCAGTGCGCTAGAGCGGCCCAAATCATATTTAGCCACAACCATCGCGCAAATCGCAACAATTCCACAGTCGTTTTCAAACGATCGTTTCACTAATTGCGAACGGTGAAATCCGGTCACCCGGCCTCTGGCACAGGTCTCAATGTGCCCTCCGCCGAATCGTCTCTCCCGATTCAACGGTACATTTACTACTGTTTGAATCCCAAATTGGTTTTCAGGTTCAGGCTCCATTTTAGTACGGAGTAAGGCTTTTTCGAGCCCTTAGTTATTCAGTTTTGGTGAACTTTCGCGACTTAGACAGCTCTTTTTGCTAATTTATGGCGATTAGTCCGGCCTAAAGCAGCTTCTGACAACTCAATTTGAATTCCGGTCCAATTCAAAAATAAAACAGTCCGGATGGGGGATTCCAGTATCAAGCCACCTTCCGGCCTGAAAATGCCTGGTCAGAATCTGTTGGAAACCAATCAGTCTGTTACAACCAGCGAATGAGCAAAAACATCCAACCGAATAACGAATCGGCCTCGACGGAACGAGTCGATGATCGTCCGCCCCAGGTTTGGGCGATGGATTTGGCGACGAGGGTAATTTCGGCCTGCATGACACCGGTCCTGCCGCCAGCCTTGGGATTTTGGCTGGATGGGAACTGGGGAACCGGTCCTTGGCTGCTGATTGCCGGTTTGGTGTTTGGTTTAACGGCCGGCATTTTTCAATTCCGAAGCCTGCTCATCTTTTTGGCCAACGAGAAATAGATGGCAGGCAATTCGAGCCAGTCAAACCAGACGAACGATTCGAATCAGAGAGAGGCCAAGCCCGATTCGAATTCGCAAGAGCCCACGCCGAATCAATCGGGGCGAGCCGACACATTCGCAAAAGACTTTGTCTTGAGTCTGGCGGTGGTGCTTTGCAGCGTCCTCGTTGTCATGGCTTTGGCGTTCCTGATCGACCAAGTTCGACCGGGACAATTTGGCTCAAAAGCGATTCTGGTTTGTGGGTCGATTTTCCTGTTCAGCCACGGCACAGCTGCGTTATTCCAGTTTTTCCCCAAGGGAAACGAAATGGCCCTGTTTCGCCTTGGAATGGTGGCGTTTTGTCGCACAGTTCTACCCCTGGTCGTTTTGATGCTGTTGGAATATAACGGGCGTCTCGAACAGGCCCCCAATTGGGGTCTGCTGGCATTACTTCTGTTTGTTGTCCCTTGGGCAACGGGGACGGCTTGGCTGTTTGCGGCCAGTCACAGAATGTAGGGCCAGATCGAACGACGACACGATTCGCCGTTCAGGTGCCACTCGGCTCACACGCAGAGCGGTTGCCGTTGACTGGATTCACTCACCAGGATTATCGAAAAACAACCAATGGCTTTGGGCATGAAGTCTCAGCGGGAACAAGACGAACAAGATCACGCTGCGGCGGATCCGAAAAGTTCTGCGCCGAAACAAGACTCGCACGCCACAACTGAAACAGCGAAAGAGCCCGCCACAAAAGATTCCCCCGCAGCGACCGACGATCACACGACTGACAGCCATGCGAAGGACAGTCATAACGTTGAAGCTCACGCTGCGGATCATGGTCATGCGGTGGCGACCTATCTGGAATCCGACACGTTCATCCAGCGACTCGAAAAGGGTAAAGCCTGGTTTTTGGACCCGCACCATTTGTTTGACCATGTGAAAGACGCGGACAATTTTCATGTCCCGAAAGTACTTGGCGAACACTGGAATCTGCCAAAGCTTAGTGAAAAGCCGATGGTCGAAGTTGCAGGCGTTCCGATTATTCGCGGACAAGTGACCAAGTTCATGGTCCTGGAGCTTGCCGCCGCCGTTTTGATTTTTGTCATGTTCAAATGGTTGGCGACCAAAATCGCTTCCGGCGCAAAACCAACCGGTCGCGCCTGGAATTTTCTTGAAGCTATCGTAGTGTTCATTCGCGATGATATCGCCCGCCCTGCAATCGGTGATCACGATACAAAACGGTTCCTGCCGTTCCTGCTGACGTTGTTCTTCTTCATTTTGACCCTGAACCTGTTTGGGATGATTCCTTTTCTGGGATCGGCTACCGGCTCGATCGCGGTCACGGCAGTTTTTGCCGTCGTCACCTTCCTGGTGGTGATCGGTTCCGGAATGAAGAAGATGGGTGTTGTTGGATTCTGGCAGGCTCAGCTTCCTCACATGGATTTGCCACCTGCATTGGCATTGACGTTGAAGCCAAGTATTTGGGCGATTGAAGTCTTTGGCCTGTTCGTAAAGCACTTTGTGTTGGCCGTTCGTCTTTTTGCAAACATGTTTGCCGGCCACCTGGTCTTGGCTGTCTTCATAGCATTCATCGGCGTAGTTTCCGCGACTTTCCTGATTTGGGCAGTGGCCCCGATCGCCATCGTTGCGGCTATCGCCCTAAGCGTTCTTGAGTTGTTTGTGGCGTGCCTGCAAGCTTATGTGTTTACTTTTTTGGCGGCGCTGTTCATTGGTGCAGCGCAGCATGCTCACTAGTCCTGGATTTTGATTGATCAAATCCTGTTGGAGGAATTTTCGATGTCAAAGTGGATGTTGTTGTCCGTGTTTTTTGCTCTCGGTCTGATTTGCTCGCCATTGCTGGCTCAAGGCGGAACGACCATCACTGGAATTGCCGCGATCGGCGCTGGTTTGGCCGTTCTGGGTGCTGGCATCGGCATTGGCCGAATCGGTGGATCGGCTTGCGAAAGTATCGCTCGCCAGCCAGAAATGGCCGCCAAAGTTCAGACGGCGATGATTATTGCTGCCGCTCTGATCGAAGGTGCCGCGTTTTTTGCACTGCTGCTTTGCTTCCTGGTTGCCTAGGTTGCGATCGTCTGCGTGCGGAATGGTTCGTGTAACGGCATTTGAGGATTGACGGATGTTGAATTTGCCTATTTATGGATTGTTGGCCTGGGCTGATACAGCAGCCGAGAAGCCCAATCCACTCGAATTCAGTATCGACCTGGCTTTGTTTACGCTGGTCGTGTTTCTGGGATTGGTGTTCCTGTTGGGAGCCTATGTCTGGAAGCCGATGATGGCCGGTTTGGACAAACGCGAAAAATCAATCGCTGATGACATCGAAGGTGCTCGTCGCGCAAACGATCAGGCCCAGCAGACTTTGAAGGACTACGAAAAGCGTTTGGCCGCTGTGACCCAGGAAGCCAACGACTTGTTGGCGTCGGCTCGCAAAGACGCCGAGTTGGCGAAAGAGCGAATTCTGGCCGAGGCTGCCGAGGTTTCCAAACGTCAGGGTGAACGGGCCGTCGCGGAAATCAACGCCGCACGTGAAGCTGCCGTTCGCGAACTGGCCCAAAGGAGCGCCGAATCGGCGGTCGATCTGGCCGGGCGCATCGTCGGTCGATCATTGAACGCCCAGGACCATCAAAAACTGATCGACGATTCTGTCGGCCAGTTCAGCCGCAACTAGTTCGCCTTAACCTGTCCAGACGAATTCAACTGGCACACCATGACTGAAAACTCCAAAGCCCGACCTGAGACGGTTTTCGATTCCAGCCGACAACAAATCGGTGAATCGTATGCCCGGGCTTTGTTGAATCAGGGCCAGTCGGATGGGACGCTCGCAACCTTGATGCAGGAACTGGCTTCGTTCGCCGAAGTCGTTCATGGCTTGCCGAAATTTGCCAGTGTTCTCGAATCGCCTCGCGTCAAAGTCGTTGAGAAGGAACGGATGATCGACAAAGCCCTGTCGGGCAAGGCCAGCAAGACCTTTGTCAACTTCGTCAAACTGCTCGTCCGTCGCGGCCGATTCGATTGCATTCACGCGATCGACCATGCGGCAGTCCGGATTCAGGACGAAGTCACCGGTCAGGTCCGCGGCACCGTCACGTCGGCAACTCCGTTGAACGATCAAACTGTTTCCCGCCTGGCCGAAAACCTTGGTAAACGACTCGGTCGCAGCGTGATTCTGACTACCGATGTCGATGAAACAATCATTGGTGGCGTTGTGGTTCGCATTGGCGATACCGTGTACGACGCCAGCGTAAGAAATCAGTTGCAACAACTCAAACGTCGCGCCGTCAAAAACGCGACCGATGCGATTCGCAACCAGATGAACAAATTTGCCAAAATGTAGGTTGGGCACTCCTGCCCGACAAAAAATGTAGGTTGGGCACTCCTGCCCGACAAAACGAAAAGACGGGCAAGAGTGCCCGTCCTACAAAAAGTTCGACGATAGTCTGACTACAAAACCTTTTAGATCATTACAAAACAACTGAATGTCAAATTCCTGCCTGTCACGATTCGTTGTGGATGGCAGACGTGCCGAGGAATCGAATGAAAATCAGTGCAGACGAAATTGCTTCCGTCATCCAACAGGAAATCGCCCACTTCGACAGCGAAATCGATGTTCGCGAAGTCGGTACAGTTCTGGAAGTCGGTGACGGTATCGCCCGGGTCCATGGACTGACTGGTGTTGCCGCAGGTGAAATGGTCGAGTTCCCGGACGGCACGATCGGGCTGGCCTTTAACCTTGAGGAAAGCAGCGTCGGGGTCATCATCCTTGGCGACTACCTTGGCATCAACGAAGGTGACCAGGTCAAGGCGATGGGTCGCCTGTTGTCGGTGCCGGTCGGCGAAGGAGCCCTTGGTCGCGTCATTGATCCACTGGGAAATCCGCTCGACGGCAAAGGTCCGATCAACACAACTGAAACCCGTCCCGTCGAAGTCATCGCGGCCGGCGTTGCCGAGCGTCAACCGGTTCACGAGCCGATGCAAACGGGCATCAAGGCCATCGACGCCATGACTCCTGTTGGCCGAGGCCAGCGTGAGTTGATCATCGGTGACCGAAAAACTGGCAAAACAGCCATCGCCATCGACGCGATCATCAACCAAAAAGATTCCGGCGTGAAATGTTTTTACGTTTCTGTCGGCCAGAAAGACAGTACGATCGCAGGCGTGATCAAGGAATTGACCGAACGCGGTGCCATGGATTACACCACCGTTGTCGTTTCGGGTGCCAGTACGCCTGCTCCTTTGCAGTACATCGCGCCGTACGCTGGAACAGCGATGGCCGAGTACTTCATGTGGAAAGGCGAACATTGCTTGGTCGTTTATGATGACCTTTCGAAACAGGCTGTTGCTTACCGCGAACTGTCGTTGCTGATGCGTCGTCCGCCAGGCCGCGAAGCCTATCCCGGTGACGTGTTCTACTGCCACAGTCGTCTCCTCGAACGATCTTCAAAGCTGAGCAAAGAACTCGGTGGCGGTTCGATCACGGCACTGCCGATCATTGAAACGCTCGAAGGCGAAGTCTCCGCTTACATTCCGACCAACGTGATTTCGATTACTGACGGCCAGATTTATCTGCAACCGGACTTGTTCTTCGCCGGGGTTCGTCCCGCCATGAACGCCGGTATTTCGGTTTCCCGCGTGGGTGGTGCTGCCCAGGTGAAAGCGATGAAAAACGTTGCCGGCGGCTTGCGTCTGGACCTCGCGGCTTTCCGCGAACTGGAAGCGTTTGCCCAACTCGGAACCGACCTCGACGCGGCAACCCAGTCCCGACTGGACCGCGGTTACCGCATGGTGGAACTGCTCAAACAGGGACAATATCGCCCTCTAAACGTGGTCGAACAGATCATGGTGATTTACGCCGGTACCAAAGGCTTCCTCGACAACGTGCCGGTCAAGTCGGTGCGAAAATGGGAAGCCGAATTCCTTGAGTTCATCCAGAACCGCAAACGCGACGTCTGGGAAATGCTCGACAAAGCGAAGAACGAAGGGGACTGCATGAAGAAAACCGACCACCCGGCCACCAAAGCAGTTACCGACGCGATTAACGAATTCAACAAAGGATTCCACCCGTAACCTCCTGCTCCCTCTCCCCCTCGCTTTCGTGGGGGAGAGGGTTGGGTGAGGGGGCAACCGAATGCCACCCTAGAGTTTTCCGTCCAATTTTTTTCCACGAAACGCAACCGAAGCCATGGCCAACGCCAGAGCACTCGACAAACGTCGCAAATCGATCCGTAACATCCGCAAGATTACGCGGACCATGGAGTTGATCGCGACTGCGCGTTTCAAAAAGGCAATGGACCGGGCTTCGTCGGCAACGGATTACACCAAACGAATTACGCAGGTCGTTTCCGATCTCGCAGCAGCCGGCCTGGAAGTCTCCCACCCGTTGCTCGAGCCGCGACCCGAAACCAAAAACGCAATGCTTCTCGTGTTGTCAGCAAACCGCGGATTGTGCGGCGGATTCAACGGCAACGTGATTCGCCAGTCAATTGTTCGCCGCAAGGAATTGATCGACGACGTGGGTGCCAACGTTCGGTTGGAAGTCTCCGGGAAACGGGGAATTTCCGGCATGAAGTTCCGGAAGATCGAAATTGCCCAGAGCTTTCTGCAGTTCGACGACCGACCGGCTTTCGAGCAGGTCGATGAGATCGCAACTCGCTACATGGAAGAATTCGTTTCCGGAAACATGGACCGGCTGGACGTGGTCTACACCCGCTTCAAATCGATCAGTCGCCAGGAAACCATCGTCGAAACACTTTTGCCGTTGGGCAACTTGGTCGATGATTCGGCACCTGCAGCAAAAACCGAAGCCGCGACCGGCAGTTCGATATACGAATTCGTTCCAGATGCAAAAAGCATTCTGGCCGAAGTCGTCCCGGCAAGTTTTAAAGCGAAACTGTTCAAGTGTTTCCTCGACAGCGCCGTCAGCGAACAGATCGCCCGAATGGTCGCCATGAAGAACGCCACCAAAAGTGCCTCGGACATGATTAAGGAACTCAGCCGCACCTACAACCGTGCCCGCCAGTCCCAAATCACCGGCGAGATCATGGAAGTCATCGGCGGCGTAGAAGCACTGAGTGGGTAATAGAAAGTAGCTCGGCGGTCCCCCGCCGTGAATAAAAAAATTAACTCGGCGGTCCCCCGCCGTGACCCTCGGTGGAGGACCACCGAGCTACTTTGCAAACAAATCAAAATTCAAAAATCTTCAATCCATCAAAGCCATGTCTACAGCAACAGCATCACGAATCGGCAAAATCACACAGGTTATCGGCTCAACGTTTGACGCTGAATATTCCGCCGAGGCCTTGCCCGCGATTTACAACGCCGTAACGGTCCAGGTAAAACAGCCCGATGGCAGCCTCAAGACGCTGACTGGAGAAGTCTCCAAGCAGCTTGGCGGCGGACGTGTTCGCTGCGTTGCACTGGGCAGCACCGAAGGCCTTCGTCGCGGTCAGGATTGTGTCGATACCGGCAGCCCGGTTACGGTCCCCGTTGGCGAAGCGACTCTCGGCCGGGTCTTTAACATGCTCGGCCAACCGGTTGACGGACGTGGCCCAGTTGCCGCGTCGGAAATGCGCCCGATTCACTGCCCCGCTCCAAAAATCGAAGACCTCTCGACCAGCACCGAGTTGTTCGAAACCGGGATCAAGGTGATTGACCTGCTGACCCCGTTCGTTCGCGGTGGTAAAGCCGGTTTGTTCGGTGGTGCCGGTCTGGGCAAAACAGTTATTCTGACCGAGTTGATTGCCCGTATCGCATCGTCGCACGGTGGTTACTCGGTGTTCGCCGGAGTGGGTGAGCGAACCCGCGAAGGAACTGACCTCTGGCTGGAAATGCAGGAAACCGAAATCGGCCAGACGGGTCGCAAAGTTATCGAACAGACTTGCATGGTCTTCGGCCAAATGAACGAGCCGCCAGGTGCCCGTTTGCGTGTTGCCTTGTCGGCCCTGACGATGGCCGAATATTTCCGCGACAAAACCGGTAAAGACACCCTCTTGTTCGTCGACAACATTTTCCGATTCTCCCAGGCGGGGAGCGAAGTTTCCGCGTTGCTCGGACGAATGCCCTCTGCCGTGGGTTACCAGCCAACGCTGGCCACCGAAATGGGTGCCTTGCAGGAACGAATCGCTTCGACCAAGAGCGGTGCGATCACGTCGGTGCAAGCCGTTTACGTTCCGGCTGACGACCCGACTGACCCCGCCCCGGCGACCGCCTTCGGTCAGCTCGACGCGTTTATCTACCTGGAGCGATCGATTTCAGAGAAGGGTATTTATCCCGCCGTGGACCCGCTCGCTTCGTCCAGCCGAATTCTTGACCCACAGTACGTCGGCGAGCGGCACTACGCCGTGGCCCGTCGCGTTCAGACTACTTTGCAGCGTTACCGCGAGTTGCAGGACATCATCGCGATTCTCGGTGTCGATGAGTTGAGCGAGCAGGACAAATTGATCGTTCACCGCGCCCGTCGCATCGAGCGATTCCTGTCCCAGCCGTTTTTGGTGGCCGAGGTCTTTACGGGCAAAGCCGGAGAGATCACGCCGCTGGCCGAGACGATTCGCAGCTTTGAAGAGTTGCTCGACGGCAAATGGGATCATCTCCCCGAAGATGCCTTCATGTACGTCGGTGTCATCGAGCAGGCGGAAGAACAAGCCAAACGAATGGCCGCCGCTGCAAAGAAATAGCGTAGCCTCAGACTTCCAGCCTGTGGAAAAATTCGTTTAACTGTCAGCCGAAGGCGTACGAGACCGAACACCATCCGAACAACCCGTACGCCTCCGGCTAACGGTTAAACGGCGTCGCAAATCACCAATTACAAATCCCAATCCAAAATCGGCCCCTCCCATGCAGGTCCTGGTAGTCACCCCCGAAGCCACCCAACTCGACGTCCAGGCCAAATCGCTGGCCGTCCCGCTGGTCGATGGCGAAGCCGGTATTCTCGACAACCACTCGCCAATGATCGGCCAACTGGCCCCAGGCGAGTTGCGTGTTGAAACCGGTAGCAAGACCGACCGTTATTACGTCGATGGCGGATTCGTCCAAATCGCCGACAACGTAGTCTCCGTCCTGACCGGCCGCTGCATCACCTTCGACAAAATCGATGTCACCCACGCCAAAAAACTTCTGGAAGAAACCAAAGTCACAGCCTCCGACAGTTCGGAAGTCCTCGACCTAAAAAACAAAACCCTCGCTCAAGCGCGGGCGCAATTGCGCCTTTCGGGTCATGGCAATTAGGATTTTGTGACGGCGTGATCCCTGGTTTAGTGGAACTTGCAAAAGATATTTATGCCTGTTCAAGGGGACGAATTTCAACACTTTTCGTCCCTGATCTGCGTGATGGCAGCATCGTGGTTTTACGATTCTGCTTTGACCTCTACCGTTTCCCGAACTGTCCAAATCCCAAGCCCGCACTTCCAAAGCGGCGACGAGGCACCGCACTCCAAAACGAAGACAAAATGATGGAAACAAAATGATCCTTGGCAGTTTGAAAACGGTTTTTCATCAATCTGTCACCATCATTCTGTTAACTTACGAGCGATTGGATTCCGAAAAAGAGTGGGATCGCGCCTGCCGGGTTTTTGGCACTAAATGACTTGGTCAAGCCCGCGAACAACCCGCCATTTTTCAATCGGGTTGAAGGGTACTTGGAACATTCAAATTCTATGTCCACAGTAACTCCAACAACTTCGTTTGATGCACCGCCGGGGCCGATTCATCGTTTTACGGTTGCGGAGTATCATCAGCTTGGGGAAATGGGAGTGCTGACTCCCGAAGATCGAGTCGAATTGCTGGAAGGCTGGATCGTTGAAAAAATGAATCAGCGCCCTGCCCATGGATTCGCCGTTCGTTTGCTGAACGACTGGTTTCAGTCAAACTTGGCCAAGCGATGGTTGACGCAATGTCAGGTGCCTTTGACTACTGACCGAAGTGAACCCGAACCCGACATCGCTGTGGTGGTTGGTGAGCACAACGATTGTCGCCACCGACATCCCAGTGGCAGCGATTGCCGACTGGTGATCGAAGTTGCCGAGTCGTCGTTAACGAGGGATCGGGCCATGGCTGCGATCTACGCTGCAGCAGACGTGCCGGAATTCTGGATCGTAAACCTGCTGGAAAAACAGGTCGAAGTTTTCCGGAATGCAAAGGGCTCGATCTATCAAGGGACCAAAATCTGTCGGGCATCCGAGTCCATCGAATTTCTGGTTGGCAAACAAGCCTTGCGGTTGCCGTCAAGCGAAATTTTTGCGGACTGACCGGGCGAGCCGCGTTTATTTATGCGTCAGCCTTTCCAGGCTGAAATCTTCTGATGTTGTCGTCGGCATTAGTGATTAGGTCAGGCTGGAGAGTCTGACGAACTTTGACGTTTGCGCCCGGTTTGTGCTTGGTCCGTTGGTGGCCTAAAATGCACGATTCCCGATTTGCGTGTCCGTTTTTCGGGCTGATCCCGACCACCGCCGCTTCACCAAGGCCTTCCAAGAATGTCATCGTTGCCTGTTTTGGAATTTGTTCTGAAGAACTACAAAAACTTTAACGCCCGTGTGACACGCGACGCGCTGCTGGCTTACTGGAAACACATCGAGGCCGACGGGAAAATGTTTTGGACGCTGGCCGGAGCGATGTCCTCGGCTCAGCTGGGAATCACGCTGGCTCCGGCAATTCGCGAAGGAATTATCCACGGAATTTCTTCGACCGGTGCCAATCTCGAGGAGTCGCTGTTTCGACTGGTCGCCAACGATAGCTACAAGGATTTCCCCGAGTATCGCTATTTCACCAAATCCGAAGACACGCGAATTTTGAAAGACCGCATGCGGAGGGTGACCGACACCAGCATTCCGGAAGACGAAGCGTTTCGGGCGGTTGAAAAATTCATTGTCCCGATGTGGGAAAACGCCACGAACAACAACACGCGCAGATTCTGGCACGAATACTTTTACGAACTCGTGCAAAAAGTTCCAGCCAAATCTCATGAAGGACGAGCGGATGAGTCGTGGTTGCTCGCGGCAGCCAAAGCCAACTTGCCGATGGTTGTGCCGGGTTATGAAGACTCGACCTTCGGAAACATCTTTGCTTCGCATGTCAAAAACCTGGAGTGCTCGGCCTTGATCGTCAAATCGGGGATCGAGTATATGGCCGAATTCTACGACCAGTACGCCGAACTCTCGAAGGGCAGCGGGATCGGTTTTTTCCAGATCGGCGGCGGGATTGCCGGCGATTTTCCCATCTGCGTCGTGCCCTCGATCAAATACGATTTGCAGAAAAAAGTAAAACCGTGGGCCTACTTTTGCCAAATCTCCGACTCGACAACTTCCTACGGTTCCTATTCAGGAGCAACGCCGAATGAAAAAATCACGTGGGACAAGCTGACCGAAAAAACACCGATGTTTGTTATCGAATCCGACGCCACCATCGTCGCACCGTTGATACTGTCCGGGCTGCTGGAATGCAAACGAAATCCAAAAGAAGCGAACAAGTTGATTGCGAAGTTGGGTGGTTGATTCGCCGGGGGGTATGACGACTTCGCCCAAAGGGGGCTCGACAACTGGTGTTGCCGTCAAGATTGAATGACAACAATTCCCGGATTTCGTTGAAATCCGGCGTTTCGCACAAAATCTTTCCGATTCATCTTTTTTTTGAGCCATGGACCAGTTCAATCCCGCTTCCAACTATGGCCAACATTTCTCTGTTCGTTGCAGTTTGGCCCTTGAATATCTTCAAACCCCTATCAAAATCGGCAGGAGGAAAATATTGCCATGTCCGGAAAATTGCCCGAATCACTTCCCGAAGCGGAAGCGCAAGCTGCCAAAAGAGCCATGTTGATCGTGGGATCCGCCATCATTTTCAAACGAAAATTTTACTTCACCAGTTACGTCGGACCACTCAATGGAAATCGGAGTTGCGTTGAGGCAGCAATCGACCGGGGGAACTGGTTGGCCAGGGTCCTGCCAGTGAATTGGTTTGTTGACATCTACACTTGGCGCAGCATGCTGCATACCGCCAATGTCGCATATTTCAAGGGAAGCGATGGTATGTACCATTGCTGGATCGTTGATGGTTATGGATATCCCGTAACCCAAAATGCGATTGAATATCTGACTTCACAAAACGAAGTCCCTGGCGACAGTCTTGTGAATAACCAGTATCAGCGAACTATGAAAGCAATGGCGAAAATTGCCGGCGTGTTCCCGGCTCGATGTATGGGTACGTCTATCTGATCATCGTCCTGCGAATGCAGCATTCCGAAATCATCATCAACCGTCAGGCGAACATGAAACTGGCGTGAGCAACCAAAATTGGCGGGTTGAGGTGGCCCACGGTTGACGGGCGCGCCATTCCTTAAGGATTGTTCATGAGTTCGAAGCGGTTTGGTGACTGGTAATCTATGGATGAATGTCGTCGA
>JAYVKA010000174.1:0-10934 GCA_043768885.1 Planctomycetota bacterium | reverse complement strand
TCGACGACATTCATCCATAGATTACCAGTCACCAAACCGCTTCGAACTCATGAACAATCCTTAAGGAATGGCGCGCCCGTCAACCGTGGGCCACCTCACAATGCCTTTGGACCCCTCAATGCCTTTGGACCCCTCAATGAGTCCTGACCCCTTTGGAAACCGCTGACCCCTTTGGAAACCGCGGTCAGACCGTTTGACGTTCCGGCGCAGCGACTCCTGCGCGATACTCTTCGTAGACATAAACCGGGATTCCAACCTGGCCCAGTTGATCCTCAATCATTGGCTTGACATCGCTCCAGGCCAATCCCCCAACTCCAGTCGCCAGTTTGGGAATTGCCACACTCTCGATCTTTTCTTTAGCAAGATACTTGCCCAGTTCCTTGAGTGAATGCCTCACGTGTTCCAGTTTGGCCTTGCCCGGATGACCGCCGCGCGATCCTTCCGCAGGTTCCTGCGTCAACAAGTTGATGATTCTGGAACCGTCCGCTCCTGCCCAGGCCCAGATTGTGCCCGGCCTGGGATTATGGTCATGACACCAATGCCGATAGTCTTTGGCCATCGCCGGCCATTGCTCACGCAAGCCAAGGGCTAGCCCATGATCCAAATGATCACCAGGTGCTACACCCTGGGCGATTGCAACGGCTTTGGACAGGAGAATATCACCGGATACATATTGAATCATCGACTGCACTCCTCAGGGAATGAAAAACAGAACATCGAACTGGCGACACTCCTATGCAAATCGAATGCCAATTCGGAACAGCCCGGCTGTTGGCTCAGATTGTCCGTGGGCCGCGCACTTTCGCACATCGTGAGCCCCATCGATGTGCGATTCGCCATACGATGCACGGCGTGCAAAAGTTACAAAACATCCGACACATTCTGATCCTGTTTCTTTCGGAATCACGCTTGATTCAAGGACATGGGATGATTGGTAGACCACTTCCAGACCTGAAACAGGCAAGAGATCCCTGCCACTTTCCTGCGTCGATTAACCGTGCCGGTGAAAAGATTCGTTGGCCAGGAAACAACCGGATAGCCCTGCAACTCGTTTTGAAATTGAATGGGCTGTTGCAGTCGTTGGCAATCGTCGACCTCACGTGTCTCGACTTCCAAAATGGCGCAGTCCAACCAAATGGTTCTTTGGATCGCGAGAGAAAAAATCCGTACAGAAATCGGGAATTTTCCAATTTTCCTTGAGCCTGTCTCGCTGGAATTACGCATTGGTTTATGGCGACCGGCAATGAAGCCCGGCCGAACGCCCTGGGCCGGGCCATGTCGCCTGGTTGTGATCATCCAACCCAAAAAGTCTGATGATTTTTGAGCGATGACGAGTGAGCGGCCGGGCCAGATATCGCTACCCCGCGCGTTACGGCCCTCGGCACACCCCAGCATCACCAGTTTCGAATAAATCTACCGGCTGCCAACAGGAGATCCCCGGCCTGTCCTCCCGATCAGGATGACTCTTGCCCCTTCCGACTTTGAACGCGCGTTGGAGTTTTGACTGAGCCAAATTCGTCTGGTTTACGCATTGTCTTTTGTAAATCCCATTTGAACGACGAAGTGTTCAGGAAGGAAATCATGGCAGCCATATACGAACCACGCCCCATTGCGCACACAAGATTCGATTCAAACTCTTACATCCATGGCAGTGTTCCGACGTCATTCGATGCTTTTCTTTACAAACCGATCAGCGGAAGCGACCAACTGAAACTGGTGATCAGACTTGGAATCAACCTGCGCCCGATGTCCCCGAGACTGATTCCACTGGAACTTGATGCCGGCAAAAAGCCTTTTTGGACGACGTCATGGTCTGGTGGCGATTGGCAACGATTCGTCAACGCGGCGACCGTCCAGGCGAACATGTGGAACAACAAATTCTGGTTGCTGCCACCAAGAATCCCCAGTCTATTCACCGATTTTGACCGAAAATTGGACGCATTTCCAAATCAGGCATATCGCCCCACGATTCGCTGCGAGCTGGCGGTAGACTTCAACGCTGGGACATCTGCGCACCGAACTATTGAGGTCGCGAATCTCAATACCACTATGATGCCCGGGCGGACTCCGAGTCCGGGCACGTTTCGCTCGCACGCCTTGCTCTATGATTCGCTGGATGCCGTGCCTTGGGCTTATCCCTTGGGAAACGAAGCGGGTCAACCGCGTGTTCACCATGTAATTGCTCACGAAATTGGGCATGCCATTGGCCTGGGACACATTGGGACCCTGCGCAAAACTCCTCTGTGCGATCTTGCGGTCCATTTGGAATCCGTCGGACTGGACAAATCCCTTCCAAACACCAGGGGTGGCCGAAATTCCCTTGATTGTTATGGCGTCGGACAGGGGAGCGATGTCATTGGAAACATCATGGGAGCCGGGGACAGCTTCACGACCGAAAACGCCAGGCCCTGGATTTGGGCAATCATCGCCATGCGCCAACAACCTGGCGAAAGCATGCATTGGCAGGCCGTAACATCCGACCCCGGTCCGGGCGTTTGGGTCAGATAACGATGGGCAATTTTCAATTGAAAATCATCCAAATTGGTTCGCTAACGACAAGTTGGACGATTTCTGAATCCAGTACTCTGTCCAGACTCGAACTTTGGGTCGCAGGAAATGTGCAATCGACGTCCTCGGCCGTTGAATACAGTCATTTCCGACGGATTGTGCACTGTTCTCACCTTGGCCAAAACCTCGTTCGCGAAAATGGCTGCAATATGTCAACGAGCCGAAATCGGAATCAACCGTGCGGAACGCCGGCTTGCCCAAAAAGCATCATTCTGGACCTGCACGCCCTGAATCCGCCCGCCTGGGGATTTGGTCGTGAATGTTTACGCTTGGCTGGTCAAATCTTTTTCCAGTTTTGTTGAGCCCGGATCGGTTCCACTTACGCATTGGACTTCGTCGGTACGTCGTCTGACGTCTCAAATGACACCGTTCACGGCTCACGTCGCTGTCGGGTCGGTTCCCACCCCGTGAACAAACACCGTCTAATTTTCGAAAAAGGAATGATGCACATGTTCAACCAGCTTGCATGGGAAAAAGTCTTATGGCTGTTGGGTATCACGCTGGTAGTGTCGATAACCACTTCAGCGCCCGTAACGGCCCAGTCTCCGGTGAAGATCAAGAATTACGAGGCGACGATCGACACGTTCGAGGATGGATCGTCGGTCTTTCAACTTCGAGGCAAAGCATCCCATTTGGGAAACTTCTCGGCCACAGGCGAAGTCAACCTCGTTCCAGGCTTTGTGGAGGGATCACAGATCGGCAATGGCGTGGTTGTGTTCGAAGCCGCCAATGGCGACCGACTCGTTGGGGTCGCAAACTGGATACTCGGGCCGGTTGAGGAAGATTCAATTCTCGATACCAGCGTTCATTTCGTCTGGCGCGATTCCGTCTTGTTGAGTGACGGAACCATCGTGCAAAGTACCGGTCGATTCGTGGACCATCGCCCACCAGGGCTGGTCGTTGTCGATCGGTATTGCTGCACCACCGTTTGTCTCCCGTTTTTGGGATGTTTCACACGCTGTGAAAAGTGTTCGTCGCGGTAGCTGATGCACGGTATTGAACTCAATCACCAAAAGAGTCTGAATATTTACCCTTGCCCGACAATAGTTGGGCAAGGGTTTTGTCGTTTTTCGAACGCCTCGACAGGAACGGCATTGGCTTGTTTATTCTTTCTGCTCCGCGACTTTCAGGAGGTTCTGGAAATCATCGCGCGATCTTAGCGGATCCAGATTGGGGTCGGTTTTGATCTGGGCAATCTCCTTGGCCTTCAAGTCGATCGCCAGGCGCAATGCGGCGACGGCGCGCTGGCCATAAGCTTCTGCAAGCTTTTGACGTTCGCCGTCGGAAAGGCCCTCTTCCTCAGTCGCAATTCGGACGCATCCGGACAATAGTGAGGCCGTCGTATATGCATCACGCGGTGGATCGGTTGCAGCATCGAGAAATTGTCGCGCCGTTTCCGCCGCATTTCGGTGATCTTTGAGAGCAAGATACGCCTCGGTCAGCCGCCAACGATTGAGTCGGTAGAACAATTGATATTGGGGGTTGCCCGGGTTGGCCGACAGCGCAGCTTTATGATACGGCTCTGCGTCCACCAACAACTGACGGGCTGGCTCAGGCTCGGTCCGGACCAAAAGCACTCTCGCGAGGCCGACCATTGAACCGGCTAACTCATTCTGGTGATTAGCGACCCCGGGAAATTTGGTTGCCAGCCGCCGGAATTCCGTCAAGGCTTGTCGATAGACACCCTCGGCATCCTGTTCCCTTCCGGTATTCTTGTACAGGATAGCGATGTTGTTGAGTGTTTGGGCAAGGCCACGCGTGTATTCAGGGACGGAGGGGAAATCGGCGGCCAGAGCACTTCGAATAACAAGGGCTTCTTGAAAAACCAGATCGGCTTCTTCATAACGATTTGTATCCCGCAATAAGTTGCCAAGGTTGTTCAGGCAAATCGCGTGAAAATCGCGGTAACCTCGATTCAACGGGAATTCGATGGTCAGTTTCGCATGCAAGGCCCGGGACTCCCGCTGGGATTCCTCGGCTTCGGAAAGCCGGCCGAGTTGAAACAGCAATTCTCCCAAATTCATTTGGGTTTGGGCCAGTTCCTCCAGATAGCCTATATCGTTTGGAAACTCGGTCGTCAGTTGCCTTTGGATTTCAAGCGAGTCTCTATGAGCCTGTTCAGCCTCTTTCGGCTCGCCTGTGTTCTTCAACAGAATGCCCCAACCCCTGATAGCCATTGCCAGATCCTTGCGGTATTCGGGTTCATCCGGAAAGTCGGCGACCAGGCGGCGTTGAAGGGCAAGATTTTTTTCCTGGGAAGTTCTCGCCTCGGCGATGCGCCTGGTGTGATAATAGACCACGGACAAACCGGATAGAACTTGTGCGAGTTCCTGGCGATAGGCGGGAACAGCCGGGTAGTCATCGACCAGCTTGGCGTACATCTCCGCACTGCTTTTCCAAGCCTCCTCGGCCTCATTCAGCTGGCTCAACACGTTATGAATATTGCCGACGCGCCCGTAGGCACGGGCCGCACCGACCCGGGACTCCTCTTCCTGACCAGTGTCTGCCGCGAATTCCTCGTAATACCGCAATGCTTGATCTAGAAACAGTTTGTGTTCCGGCAGTATCTCGGGCTGTTGGGCCAGCCAGTCCTCAATGATCTGCGATGACATGAAGTCCAGCGCTGCTCGGGTTTGTCGTCGACGTTCGCTTTCCGCATTGAACGCAAGTTCTTTCTGATGCCGCTCCCGATTGACCGTAACGTAGGCCATTGACAACGCCGTAATGGAAGCGACAAGCAACAGCAGGAAAGCCGTTGCAGCCGCAATCGCGGGCCAGTTCCGCCGCGAAAACTTGCGCAGCTTGTACCATGCCGATGGCGGACAGGCATCGACCGGTTCATCATGCAAGTAGTGTTGTATGTCGCGGGCCAGGGCGTCGGCAGTTTCATACCGCCGCTTTCGCTCTTTCTCCAAACACCTCATGGCGATCCAGTCCAGTTCGCCGCGAACCTCCCTCGTCAATCTGGCGGGTTCCAGTTTGCGCTGTGCGGATACGGAAGCAAGAGTTTCCCTGGATCCACTCAGTCGGGTGCTCGGCGCTGGAGGTTCCTCTTCCCGAATCAATCGCAACAGTTCCTCAAACGCCGCTTGCTCGACGCGTTTCCTCGTCAATGGAGTCGTTCCGGTCAGCAACTCGTAAAGCAACACGCCCAAACTATAGATATCGCTTCGCGTATCCACGTCCATCGCGTTGAATTCCGCCTGTTCCGGACTCATGTATTCCAAGGTGCCGAGGATCTTCCCAAAGCCGGTGACAAGCGTCCGATCGGTCAGCGGATTGCCAACCGCCTTGGCAACGCCAAAATCGATGACTTTGGGAACCGGAACACCGTCGTAAGCGGCGACCAGAACATTGCTGGGCTTGATGTCACGATGAATGATCCCCTTTTGATGGGCGTGCTGGACCGCATGACATACGGAGACAAATAGAGCCAATCGCTCGCGAGTCGTGAGTTGGTGTTCGTCACAGTATTTCGTAATGGAAATGCCTTTGACCAGCTCCATCACAAAATACGGTCGCCCGGAAGCAGTCTGCCCGCCGTCCAAAACGCGGGCAATATTCAGATGTTCCATCAGTGCCAGCGCTTGGCGCTCGTTTTCGAATCGGGCCACCACCTGTGACGAGTCCATCCCCGGTTTCAGAACCTTCAAGGCGACAGTGCGGCGAATCGGTTGCTTTTGCTCGGCCAGGAAGACCACACCAAAACCACCGTCGCCAATTTTTTGCAGAAGTTTGTACGGTCCGATCATCGAACCCGGTACTTCCTGACTGGATTCCGGATTCGGTGTGGGCTGGTCCTCGACATTTAGAAAACTTCCGGCCTGCAAATGATTCCCAATCATCTCTTCGACCCGGGACTGTAGCGCGGTGTCGGCACCGCAGGCGTGCCGGATGTAATCCTGCCTTTCAATTTCGGACTGGATTTCCAGTGCCGTCACCAGGATTGACTCAATCCGGTCGTGGTCCGATTCCATAAGCATTCCCCGTGAGTGATTATCATCCAGGATAATGCGTAAAACAGCCTGCCAATGGTTCAATTAGTTCTTCAGGCTACGCGGATTAGGGTTCCTGCCCCTGAATTTTTCCGAACAACCATGATCGGGCAAAAACCCATTGTCGTTTCACGGTTGCCAGAGAAACGTCCAACGCCTCGGCCGTCTCGGAAAGAGTGAAACCGCTGAAATAATGCAGTTTGACCACTCGTGCACGCACAGGATCGATCGTTTCGAATTCCCGAAGGGCTTCATCCAATACGATCAGTTCTTCAGCGGAAACGCCCGTGGGGCCTGTCACGGCCAAGTCGTCTTCCATGTCGACTCGTTTGAAATCGCCGCCCCGTTTTTTGGAACCCTTGCGGCGAGCCTGATCAACCAGAATCCGGCGCATTGCCTCGGCCGCTGCGCCAAAGAAGTGGGCCCGGTTCTCCCACGACGTCGGGTTCTGGCCGCCGATCAGTCGCAAGTAAGCTTCGTGGACCAGTGCCGTTGCCTGAAGAGTTTGACCTGGCAATTCGTGAGCCAACTTCTGTCGAGCCAGCTGTCGCAGCTCTTCATACAAAAGGGTCAACAGTTCACTCGCGTCCTTCGGGTCACCGTTTTCAATCCGACTCAGGATTTGGGTCACATCGCTCATAATCCGCATTGTAGATCAGGTGTCGCGACAAGTCGCTGGTGTGAACCTGCCGATGCAACTGTTCGCGCGTCGGGCTCTGGCGCATTTTTCGGCTCCAAAACAAGGAAGCAACCAATTTGCACATACCGAAAAATGGGCCTGCCCCCTGAAAACAGGCCAGAACAGGCTTCTGATGTCTTTTTCTGCGATTCCCGATACGGGCATGTTCCCGGCGAAAAGTTTTCAAGAAAATTTTGAGCCCAAGTCCTTCCAGATTACGCATTGGTTAGGGGCGATCAGACTCGCACGCGGCTGGCCAAACGACCAATCGTGTTTGCAGTTGTTATCGCAGCAAAAATCGCTCGGGCGGCGCGGTTCACTTCGTGGTCACAACACGACAAACCAGGTGTTCCAATTCTGCTCCAGCTGTTTGGGTCCCATTTATCACTGCATGACATAAGGAAACGAACATGACCGAGCCCAACGAAGAATCCAGGTCGAAAATGAATCGGCGAAGCTGTCTTGCCACGACTGGTGCCGCCTTGCTGGCGGCCACGGCATTGCCTGCCGTCGCAACGGCGGCCGGAATGGAATCGGCCAGCCATCCCGACGACGCCGAGATATTGTACGGTCACGGAACAGTGTGGAACCGTGAGCTGCCCGGTGAAGCCGGGGAGTTGAACCTGTCGTTCGATCTGCGGGTCAATCTACAAACCGGAACTGGCTCGGGGAGCGCCCATGATCCCGTATTTCCCGAATGGAATATCCACTACGCCATCAGTAGCGCGACCAAAACGAGAGTCCATGGCCGTGAACATCGATATACCATGTTTGGGGTCGTCACTCATGCCGCCAGTCCCGACATGATCGGTCTGCCGGTGAAAATCCTTGCGGAAACCCGTGGCGATACCACGGCGATTGCGATTGCGATCGGAGAGGATGCCTTTGCCGGAGCCGGGCTGGTTGTCATCGCCATTATCGCAATCTTGATCGGGCTTCTTTTGCCGGCCGTCCAAAAGGTAAGGTGATGGACAAGCTGGAACTGTATCGATGGGCGGTGCAGGATCCGGAAACCCATGCGATCGTTTTGAGCACAATGTACCAGCAGCTTCGACACGGACGTCAGCCGCTGGTCTTGCGCGAAGACTTTGCCGGCACCTCTGCGGAGTCGGTAGCCTGGGTCGCGCTCCGGCGAGGCCGGCGAGCAATCGCCGTCGATATCGACGGGCCGACCGTAGAATGGGCTCGGCGTCGGGCCAGCCGGCTGCTCGGTTCACTTGCTCCGGCGGTCGAGTTCGTCTTGGGCGATGTTCGCAGAATCGGGCCGCCAGATGTTGACCTCGCTGACATCATTTCGGTATTGAATTTCAGCATCCTGTTCCAGCGCGATCAAGAATCGCTCGAGGCTTATCTGCGACAGGCGAGGAACGGGTTGGCGACGGAAGGGATCCTGGTATTCAATGTTTTCGGTGGCGAGGACAATCTTTGTCCCGGGAAGACGATTCGCCATGTCACGCCCCGAGTGCTATTGCCGGGTGAAGTGCCCTGCCAGGAATTCGATTACACCTGGGAAGTTCGCTTTCACGATCGTGTGCTGAAACAACTCGATTGCAGGATTCATTTCAGCATTCCTGACGCAAGTGATCGCGGCCGGAACCATGAAATGCTGGACGCGTTTCAATACGATTGGCGGCTGTGGTCGCTCCAGGAGCTGATCGACGCATGCTGCCGCGCGGGGTTTTCCGCAGTGCAAATCTGGCGGCACACTTATGACCCCTCCATGGGCGAGGCTGGCGTATTCCTTGGTCGCGTGGAACCCGACAGTCTGCTGGCATTGCCAAACTGGGAGGCTTACGTCGTGGCATGCCGTTGAACCCTGCTTGCCGGAACCGTCGCAGTTTCAACCTGAAAAAATTCAAGAAATTTTGAGCCCATCCAGATTCGAATTACGCATTGCTTTTGGAGGCCGGCGTTTATCAATGCCTGGCCAAATAATTGCCAAGACTGCACCAGCGTGGGGCACGATTACTTGACTTGTGAGTCGGACCGGATTCCAATCCGGCGACGTCAAGCCAGGATAATTCTTTTTCGACCAAAGTTCAGGAGACCTCAATCATGTTTCGCAGACCATTATTCTTGGCTACTCGACTGGCCGGAATCATCGCGTTGGCTTGGATGACGGCGGCAAGTTCGCATTTGTTCGCTGCGACTGGAATTTAAACCAACGCTGTCAACGGAGTCCTGACGGTTAGCCAGAATGGGCGCAATATCCAGGTTACAGGTCCAATTGCCTGCACCCGATTTCAACCCGTCATCCTCCGGGTTACTGTGACCCAGCGCAGCACCGGGGCCGTGGCCGAGTCCTACGGTTTTCTGATTGGCACCACTTCCACCCAGCAGTGGCAGGTCAACGTCACGGCGCGGGGACTTTCGCGGTTCGCACCGGGTGAAGCGACTGTGGTCGTGGAGGCCGAATCCTACGCAGGATTTTTCCAGCGCGATGACGCCCATCAGTGGCTGGTCAAAGTGAATCTGGTCAACGACAACTGACGCAACGGGTGATTGGCGCGACTACTGGCCGACCAGCCAACCACTCGCCTGTTTTCTGGCGACCGAAGAAAAAGTGCACCCGTTCACACGCTACGGTCGGCGTCGGCAATTTCGCGGCGGGAGAAGAGCATTACTTCTCCTTCGACTTTCTTGCGCCGATAACCGAGCAAGTGAAACAGTTCGTTGGCCAGGAAGCGGGCTACGCGACGGTTGACCACCAGTGTGTCCGGGCGGTCGGGACTGCGTGAAACACCAGGAAGCCAAACCAGGAAATTTTCGAAATTGATTTTCCGAAGCACGGCCGACAGCGACAATGCCCACTGGGGAATTTTTCGGACCAGGAAAAATCCGTCGCTCCCGGCACTTTGATACAGCGGCATAAAAATCCGGCAGCGCTTTTTTGCCTTGATCGCGCCGTCCTTGTCATTGGCTACTGCTTCATTTCGTTCCACCTGAGCAAAATTCACGTACCCCGGTTTCATTGCGAACGCGTCATGCGCCTCAACATTGTGGCGATGAATGACTTCGAACATCCCGCCGATGTCCCGGGCAGATTCGCCAAGTCGCCTGGCGTGGAATTCATACCCGGGCACGTCGTCCGCCGTCAACAATCCCGCATGAGCCAAAGTCATCCATGCGAACGATTCATGAATATCGACCGAATTCGCATCGTCATGCTGGCCGGCTTCAAACGCCAACGCCACATGCCCGGTACCATTGAGATAACTCAGCATCGGGCCTTCGAGGTATTCTTCCAGCCCCAATACTCCCGGAACCTGGAACTTCAACGCAAACCGCCGGTTATCGAGCTGGTCATTGATCGCAATAAAGGGAACCGACGGTGCCGACGTCGTGTGCATGTCGACAAAGTACAGCGGTCCTGGCGGCGAATTCAACAATGGATCGATGATCTTCAACAGCTCACGCTGTTCGTTCAGCTCAGGATTCGCCGGATCAAGTTGTATCGCATGATTCCGCGCCTGCAAAACAGTCCGGTCAGTCCACAACCGGTTCAAGTCGTATCGCAAGAAGCGCTTGTTCGCAGCGAGCGCGGGCAGGTTTCCGGCCAGGCAGATTACTTCACCCGCAAGTTTGTCCTGGACTGTTCCAAGCCCGTCCAGCAATCGATGGAGTGCGCGGATCCCGGCGGGTTCATTTCCATGCAGCCCGGCAAAAAACACAACCGCTCCGCGACTGGAATC
>JAYVKA010000173.1:0-5509 GCA_043768885.1 Planctomycetota bacterium | reverse complement strand
AACGCCTCTTTGGCAACATCCTGTTCCATTCCGACCAATGACCTGACGAACAGTCCAAGCCCCTCCGATTCTGATTTGGCACGCTCGATTTCTTCTTGGGCACCGACGCCATTCTCAGCCAGCATTCGTTCCAGTTCTTCCAGGTCCGAAGTAGTCAGGGACTGGTTCATTCGCAGCTTTTGAATCGCGACATGATTTAGGTGGGACCGGAGGAACGCTTTGGCCTTGGCCCGAAATTTTTCATAGTCCGTGCTAACGGATATACCCGGCAAGGCAATTTCCCGGGGTTTGGACATTTCATCTTCGAAGTTTGTAAAGATGATCTTCTGTTTGCCTTTCTCGATCAACTTCACCAGTTTTCGCAGGCGTCGCCGGACTCGTTCCAGCATGACCGTGGTTACGTCGATCCACCACTCGTCAGACTGGATCTCCAGTATCGTCTCCATCTCAGCCTGAATCGCCGGGATCGCTGACATCACTTCGAGCAATCCGGCGATATCAATAACGCGATCTCGCAGTCGATCGAATCCGGGTTCAGCCTGCAACATTACCAGTTGCAAGTTAAGCATCAGCAGGTCGAATCGTTTTGTCTCCTCCGCTTCCGGCTCCTGCTCCGACGGCAGGCCCGCAACATCGGTTGCCAGCTCCATCAATGATTCAGGCGACAGCTTTTCCCATGCCGATGCTTTTGACCATGCCTCAACTTGCCGGCGACGGGCTCGGACTATGAAATTGTCCACGTTCATCGCCGCCACTTCGGAATGCAGCAAAGTCGCCAATGAGCGGAGAATCTGGTTATTTGACTTGGGTTCGCCCGTGAATGAGCCCGGATCCTCGACCTCTCCGGCTGTGTTGACCGATTCCTCGTCCAGAACGGCGATCAACTCCAAACGTCTTTTGAACAATCGCTTGTTCAACGAATCGCCTGAGGAACCGGGAACCGTCTCCGGGTTCTGGCTGAAATACTCCAGATTCTGGCAATAGTCGAAGACGTAGAAAAACTTCTTGTCATCGTCTGGTCCAAACAAGCCGGGACAGAGCCGAGTACCGCGTCCCAGCATCTGCCAGAACTTTGTTTTGGAACGGATCAGTTTGAACAGGACAAGGTTCAATACTTCAGGAACATCGATTCCCGTGTCCAGCATGTCAACCGAGATGGCAATGTGCGGAGCCTTATCCTTAACTGAAAAATCATCAATCAAACTTTGGGCGTACTCCGTTTTGAAAGTGATGGTTCGAGCAAATTCGCCCTTGAGCTTCGGATAGTTCACGTTGAAACGATCGGCGATGAAATCAGCGTGGGCCTGATTTTTGGCAAAGACAATCGTTTTGCCCAAGCGGTCTCCGCCGGCAAACTTTTGCCCGTGGGTCATCAGGTGCATCAGAACCTTGTCGACCGTATCGATGTTAAACAACCACTTGTTGACCGCCTCGGCCTCTACCCGGCTGGGGCGATTGCCTTCCTTGTCCCATTCGATTTCGTCCCACTCTTCCTTTTCTTCTTCGCTCAGGTCGTCGTATTTGATCCCGTCGCGTTGAAACTTCAGCGGCACGGAGACTGCCTTGGGAGGTACAAGGAATCCGTCGCGGACCGCTTCGTCCAATGAGTAGGCATCGGTGGGGACGCCGTCTTCCAGATCGAACAAACTGTACGTGTTTCGATCGACTTCGTCCTTTGGCGTCGCGGTCAGCCCCACCAGCAACGAATCGAAATAATCAAAGATCGCTCGGTACTTTTTGAAAACCGATCGATGCGCTTCATCGATTATGACCAGATCGAAATGCCCAACGCCGAATCGGCGATAACCATCCCGCGTGTCGTTGATTAATCCCACCATGGTCGGATAGGTCGAAACAAAAACCCGCCCCTCGGTGTACTTTTCGGTCACCAGGTTTACCGCCGCTGCATCTGGCAAATGGGTTTTGAACGCATTTGCCGCCTGATTCACCAACGCCACCCGGTCGGCAAGGAACAGAACCCGTTTGGCCCAGTTCGACCGCATCAGCAAATCGACCAGTGCGATCACCGTCCGCGTCTTTCCGGTACCGGTCGCCATCACGACCAATGACTTCCGATCGTGATCCAGTTCAAAAGCCTCGGCGATCCGGCGGATACCACGCAACTGGTAATACCGCCCTACAATCTCCGCATTGATTTCGACTTCTGCCAGGGTCTTTCGGCTTTTCCTTCGCTGGATCAGCAATTCCAACTCAGACTTTTTGTAGAATCCCTGCACTTGCCGTGGGGGGTAGTTGGTGTCAGCCCAGATCCAGTGATCGTACCCGTTGGAATAGACGATCACCGGTCGCTGGTCAAACTGGTGTTCCAGGCAATCGGCATACAGTTTTGCCTGTTGCTGGCCCACCCGAGAATCGCGGCGAGTCCGTTTGGCCTCGATTAGTGCCAGCGGTTTGCCATCGTCGCCCCACAGGACGTAGTCCACGTAGCCTTTGCCTTGGGCGTTGGGCATACCGGTAACTTCGAATTCCCGGTCCCGAGTCTGATCCAGTGCCCAACCCGCCTCCTTCAGCAACAGGTCGATGAAGTAATCCCGCGTTTCCGCTTCCGAGTAATCGTGATTGTCCGGAATTGCCTCGGCGGCTTTCTTTGCTGCCGCCACTTCCTTGCGCAGCCGAACCAACTCTTCGTCCAGCCGCTCCTTGTCCGCCAATACGGCCGACAGGTTCTCGTCTTTTTCACGAAGTGCAGTTTCCAGTCGTTGCAACTGCTCCAAAGTCTGTTTCGGGATCGGAGCCGTCTTGGGCAGCCGGCTCTCGTCAAAAACCAGATCTTATGCAGGGCGTTTTCGGCGACCGTAAATCCTTGCGAACCAATAGCAAATGTGAAACAGTTCCCGAACGGCCACAATCGAGTCGGTTTCGGGAATCGGACGATGGATGTGAACGGCGCGGCTGCCGAGCGTGATCAGCACCTTGGTTTTGTTGAAGACCGCTTCACCTGTCAGTTTTTTAAAGGTCGGCTCGTGAATCAGTGCCGAGATGTTGTCTTGATAGGGCAGGGTCAGGCTTCGGTCGTACTTGTAGGCCCATGCGACGGCCAGTTCCAAAGCCCGTCGCGAGTAAAAGCAGGCGGTGCGTGGATCAGGAATGGCAAGCGACTCAGCCTTCTCGGCCGCTTCGTGGATGGTCGCCCATTCGGATTCCAGGAAGTCGAAGTTACTCATTGCGCGTCTTTTTGATTGATTTGCAACTCAAGTTCAGTCAACTGTGAAAGAACTTCATCAAACGACGGTGGATCGGACAAGTACATGTCTCTCATCGCCTGATAATCGCCTCGTAGTTCGCTTACACGACCTTCAGCAGGCAGCAAACGAAACGTACCCTGTACAGCCAGATCGTATCGAGCCCATGAACTGCCGAAGAATCGTGCCTTCCAGTCCACCACTTTTTGGCAAACATCGCCAAGGGCGATTGCCTTCCTTCCGTCGGGGTGTTTTGCAAGCGCGGCTATATCAGCGTAATGACGTGAGAACCGATCAGGGGTTGGCTTCCCCGCCGGACGATGATACTCGGCATGCAGGATCGTTGCTTTCTCCCAAAACGTCCGCTCGATTTCCAGCGCCACCACATTACACGACCAATCGGGAAAAGCGGCTGGAAACGCATCCGCCAGCCAAGGCGAAACCGGGTGTCGTCCGGTTGGGCGTTGCTCGGTCAGCGATCCGAATTCCAATTTGACGGATCGTTTCAGGTAGTCCAAACCAGCGGGCAGCGTCGTTGGGTAATGAAACAGCAACACCGGCGAGTTCGTGTGCGCATCGATCTCGAACACCAGCCGCTCGTCAGCAATCCCGGCCACATCGGCCCCAGTCACATCGACATCATGTAGATCACTCGCCATCAAGCCCGCCAGTTCCGGTTGCAGCGAATCGCGAACAACTTCGATGCAAGTCACCTCAGCCCGCTCCATCCATTTGTTGGCTTGATTGCGACTCTCGCCGGGTGCGGGCAATTTCAAAAACTCAGGCGACAGTGAAAGATCAATGTCTTCTGAAAACCGATCCACCGCCCCAAAGACTTTCGACAGCGACGTTCCGCCTTTGAAAACAAGGTCGTCCGCAAACGACGACCGAAACAGCACCGCCAAAGTCCAGCAAACCCAAAAGTCCTTTTCAACGATCACGGGTGACAGGCCGATACTTGTCCCGCATTCGATGAGATAGGCGCGTTGTTCTTCACGGGGCAAAGTCAGGAATTCAAGCGTCACTGTTCGTCCTCCGCCAGCTCTCGAAAATGCGGGTGCATCCAAACGGGAGCCAGTTTCAAATCACGAAGCAATTGACGCCGTTCTTTCAACGGGATTCTTTTTTTCAAAGTCGCGATTCGTCCGGGAGTGATGTGTTCTTTGCCAAGGTAGCGGAACGCTTGAATGATCAAGCCACTCAATCGACCCGCTGTCGCCATGTTTCGCTGCGTCGTTTGACGAAGCTGGATCGTCATCTTGCCGATGCGGATACTGCGAGCCGCTCCGTCGGTCAGGTACACAATTCTGGCGGGAACCTGTTCGGACAAACCCAACAGATTCGCGGCGTAGGCACCAGTTGGTTGCAGAGTCGTTTGGTCTCGCCCGGCAATGGCGTTGGCAATTGCATCGGGGGCTGGCGACAACAGACCGATTTTCGGATGAGTTTTGGGGTAATCGTAGACACCCCGTGCCAGCCGACGGATCGTGCCCTCGGTTGCCAACCGCGAGAGGGCTTTGTCGATCGCCGCGCGGGTTCCCAGATCGAGAAACTGGCTCGGAACGAAAACCGAACCACGTCCGCCACCCCGGATGCGTTTGAGCAGTCTTTTTTCGATCGTTTCGTTCATTTTGGCTTGTATTCCTGTCAGAAAAAGACCCCTGTTTTTCTGACAAGAACCAGCATAATGCAGAGCCGGTTCAGAAGCTAGTCTGTCTTGGCTGGCAGATCTGGTTTTGAGGGGATGTTGTAACAAATCTTGCCCTGTTTTTGTTACGGAATCCATGCCGGAAAGCTGTGGAGCAGCGGATTTCCGTTAGTGACGATTAGTGATTGAAATTTGGGAACACTAATCGGCACTGCGATTCACCAATGGGTGGATCGGGGATCGCCGCCGACTCGGCTTTGCTGGCCGCTTCGTGGATGTCCTTCCATTCGGAGGTTTGGAATTCAAAGTTGCTCATCGCGTCCCCTCGTTTTCCGTCATCATAGTTCCCCTCGAAACGCCCGGTGTTGGAGGGACGCGAAGAGTTGGTCAAGTTCCGCAAGCGACTTTCGTACGTCGGTTTTGGTGTTCTCGACAGTTTTAACCCGATCGGCAAACAGCTTCTGCATGTCGAACGGCGGAAGAATTGTTGGAATTCCGTTTAGCTTTGCTTTGGAGATGTTCTTCATCGACCCACTGGTTCCCGTTGCCCTGTTTCCAATTGAGGTGGCCCACGGTTGACGGGCGCGCCATTCCTTAAGGATTGTTCATGAGCTCGAAGCGGTTTGGTGACTGGTAATCTATGGATGAATGTCGTCGA
>JAYVKA010000172.1:0-3632 GCA_043768885.1 Planctomycetota bacterium | reverse complement strand
GGATGTGTGATTGTAGCGGTGATTCTGTTGTGCGGCGGAGCCGGAATTTTTGCCTGGTTCTCCATGCAAAACGCTGCGGCGCCGGTCGCAACCGTAACGATTCTTCCGTCAAGCGAAACGAGCAGCGCCGATTTCGAGCGCTTTAGCAGCGCAATGACGCAAAGAATTTCCTCCAGCACCGATTCAACCGGAAACGACGTTGCAGTTCAGGTAGTTCGGGACGAACTCAAAACCTGGCTGACAGCGGAACTGGAAAAAGCAATTGAGCCCAATCAATACATTCCATTTGACAACGACCTGTTTCACAAAGCTGTGATGGAAAGCAGCTTTGCAAAACGAATGCCGTCCTCGTCGAAGCTGAATGCCAAGCGCGATATCCCGAGGAGCTTCTGGTACCCCGTCATCGAAAATCGCGCCGTAATTGTTGGCATCGACGTTGGTGACAGCGGGGGGCTGGCTGTTGCCCACATCATGGAGTTTGGCAACGGCAACAATCCGGATTGCTACCAGTTTTTTCTCGCCAGGGTCGGCAGTGAGTGGCGGATTTACGACTGGCGGGATCTAGACTACGGCCGACGAAAATCGGACGAATACGCCAACTTTTATCACCAAATTGATCGGGCAAATTCGATTGAGTATGACAACGTGTTGCGCGATTTGGGGAGAGTCTACAAGGAAACAGACGTATACGATGACACCTCGAAAATGATCGAGGCACTGAGGGTCGCCGAGAACACCCGGTGTTTGCCCGAGGATGATCCGGAAAAATGTCTGAACGTGGCCTGGTATTATCGATCCATTTCCGAAGAGGACAAAGCCCGGGAGATCCTGGAGCCACTGGTCGGTACCACGGTGGCCACTGGTGCATTGGCAACGCTGGCAGACGTATATTTTCATGATGGAAAATTCGCGGAAGCGGCCTCGGCTGCGGAACGCCTGAACACGCTGGTTCCGGAACATCCGTCTGCACATTTCCAGCTTGCCAGGTCTTTGACCAAACTGGGCCAACACGTCCAGGCCGCGCACCATTGTCTGGCGCTTTTGCGTCTGGACCCCGACAACCATGGTTACCTGTCCAGAAACTGGTATGAGACACTGGAGCAGGATGGCGTTGATGAACTTGTCCGCCTGATCGCAGCATCGGGATGCAGCGAATTGATCGAACGGGATATTGGAGCGTGGATCAAGGCTGGATGGTGGGATCAGGCAGTTGCACAACGGGTTCAGACGGCGATCAGAAAATCGGAACTTGCGGCCGGCCCGGCAGGTTTGCTGGTTGAAGCAAAGGCGGCATCATTTGCTGAAGACAATTCATCGGCCGTGGAACTTTTCTCAAGAGCAATCGATCTCGCTACGACAACATCGCTGAAAGACACCGCCAGGCAACTTCGCCGCGAAGTCCTGATTGAATCGAACGACTTCGAGCGGCTGTTTCAGCTGGAGCCTGATCACGACCGGTTGGCGATGGAATTGCTCGACGGCTATGTGGATGAAACCCTGTATTTCGACATGGCCAAGCTGGCGGTCGAACTGGAATCCGGAATTGGACAGCAGTTGGACAAGCCCTTCGGCAAATTGTTGCTTGCCAATGCTTACGAACACGGGGACGATGCCCGGGCCGCTGTATTGTTTGAGGAGTTTCTGGAATGGGCAAAGATGAACCCGGACGGCGTCGCTGCCTGGGATGAGGATGGCTGGCGACTCGAAACGGTGAACGAACAATGTGCTGGCGTCTTTTTGCGGACGCATCAGTACCTGAAGGTCATGGATCGATGGTCCGCTGACACAGCAGTTTTGTGGGACCTGTTGCAATATTGCAGCGCGATTCAGGACCAAAGTCAACTGGACGAAATTTTTTGTCGGGCAAGGGACAACGGCCAGATTCCGGTTTGGATGATTCATGCCTTGTCAGCACGGAAGAATTTTCTGGCTGGCGATCAACATCAATGCCTGTCGGAACTGGAAAAAGCCGTCTGTAGCGTGGCTGATGGTGAAGAAACGGTTTGGGTTCGCAGTGAACTGTCCGGCTTGCACGGCCAAATGGCAGTCGTGATTCGTGACGTTTCGATCCTGGAGAGGGATTCAGCTGCGCTTGACAGCCATTTTTTTGCGTCGCTAACGGATGCGATTATCGACAGTCGCGACATCGCTTTGGCAACGTCCGTTTTGGCAAGCTTCAATCCTGATCATTTCAACGGTTCAGAACCAAACAAGCGGGACCTACAGAGATTGTCTGCGATGGAATTGGACGAGCAGCAACAATTGGTGAACCAGGCCCAACTGGCGATTGACTGGATGAATGAAACAGATCGCGACGACTTGGAATGGGAGAACCTGCGCGATGATGCGCTCGCGAAAACAATTCTTGCGGGGCGCAAAGACGACATCCTTCAATGGAAGCAAGATTCCCGACCGGGAGAACTTCAAATTCCCGTGATGGCGGACCTTCATATCGTTGCTGGAGACTATTCTGCGCTTTCAAAAACTTTGGATGGATTTGATGACCGTGAAATCGCGACATGGCTGGGAAGCGATCGTGTTTGGAGTTACAAAAGCCTGATTGGGCCGATCTTTGATGATCTGGTTCAAAAACACGGGATCTTCAATCGCCAACGGCAATTTCGGGAATATTTCTCAATCCTTCAGAGTGACGAGACTCCCGTCAAAATCGACAACATTGTTCGTGCGCTGGCCGATCAATTTGAGAACGTCGGGACACCCGATGAATTCGTGTCGGGGACCGGGAAGGGCTGGACGATTGAAATCCCCGGGCATGGGCGAGTGGTCGTATTGTGGCGGGCTGGCGGACTGGACGGTTTCGAGGCCTGGCCCAGTGAGTTGAAAGAAGTGACCAACGGCGGCAAGTCGATTTTGATGATTGGCTTTCACGGAGGGCGAACGGGCGAATTCAGGCAGCTTTTCTCTTGCCTGCCAAAAATTGTAAATCCGCAATCACTGGCCTGTTACGATGCGAATTCCCTGTCGCTTTGGATCAACAACGACAAAATGAAACTTGCCGACCAGCTGCAATGGAAAAACCGTTTGCCAATTGAACATGCCGTTACGACTGGACATTACTTTTACGCTACCAACCCGAACGATTTCGGGGATGTCAACCAGCGAATTCTGGCTGACGAACTTGAAAAACAACTGGAAGGGGTCGACGACGGAGTGCCTGCACAGTTTCTCGTGAGCCTGGGATTCGCTGATGAAATTATTCCGGCAAGAATTCGCTCCCATGACAGGGAAAGCTATTCGGTTGAAATCGTTACCGTGACGGCGAGCAAGCTGAGGCCGGAGATGAAGGCTGGTACCCGGGTAAATACCGGACTCTACGATTTATATCAAACCAAACAATAAATCCGCGTGGTTTTTGGTTTTGATTTCCGGAAATGAACTGGTTAACAGGGGCCAATCGGAAAGCAACGGCGATTTGGGCAATTGATTGGTATCGATTGGGCCTCGCAACGTCTCAACGAATCCGGTTCATTTCGCGTCGGAAACGCTAGCGGCTGGACCTTTCCCGTTGCGGTGAAGACCTCAATTTTCTACAAGCCGTCCATGATTCCAGGATTTTGTGGAGTCCCACAATCCGCCTTTCGTATGGAGTGCCCGGAAAACCCTGCGCTAAC
>JAYVKA010000171.1:0-3228 GCA_043768885.1 Planctomycetota bacterium | reverse complement strand
GCCAGTGTCACGTACTGACCCGCGTAGGCATTGCCCCCCAGGTTGGTCCAGGTCCGAACAACCTGTCCATCGATTTGCAGGTTAATAATCTCCTGGTTGGTAACGCCAGCGGCAATCACCTGGATATTGGCCAATGCCAAACGCGGCTCGAGCGGTTGATACTCCAGCTGTGCATTTTCACTGAGTACACAACGCCGGGTCGATCGGCGTGAGGGTCGATGCTGAAACATGGTATGAATCCGAAAGTGAATCCGGTGTGGCTCAAACCAACCATGGTAGTCACATCGAAATGCTGGTTCAAATTTCGGCAGATCAACTCGACTACCCTAAAAAGGGCATGGGAGGAATTCAACCATCGGACACCCACGGAATTGGGGAAAAGCATTCATCCCCCCGTTTCCGGGACCGAAGGCAAACAGATCAACCCGATTCACCGTCGAAACGCCCGGTCAATTCGAAATCCGCAACCACCGGCAAATGATCCGACGCTTCGCGCGCGAGTGCAAGTTGGCCGACGAAGGCGTGATCGAGCTGGACCGCACCGCGATAGTAAAGCCGGTCCAGGCCCCGAACGGGCATGAAGGCCGGAAATGTTTTCGCGTTGCGGGTCGCCGAATGGAATCCGGACCGGAACAGGTTCGCATCCAGCGAATGGTAGACATCGTTCATGTCGCCACCCAATATGATTGGCGTGTCATGATGTGCATGACAAAGCGGATCGGCGGCCAGCAACATGCGGAGCTGTTGTTTTCGTTCGTATCCGGCCAATCCCAGATGGGTGTTGCCAACAATCAGGGTTCGATGTCCATCCGCAAGAGGAATCTGGAGTTTCGCAACAATTGCCCGACGGTTTTTTTTCAGGGGGACTTTGAGCGAAACATTCCAGTCGGACTGAAAGGGAAACCGGCTGAGGATTGCATTGCCGTAACTTCCCCGTTTCAACCGGACATTGCTTTGAAAGGCCTGATGCTCAAGTTCCAGAGAGGCCGAAAGCAGTTCGGCCTGACGATCAAACTTCGAGCGCGGGACGCCGTGATCAACTTCCTGAAGGAACGCGATGTCGGGCTGATAATGCCGAATGGTGACGATAGTTCGGCCGAGGTCATAGCGGCGATCAACGCCGCCGATTCCCTTGTGGATGTTCCAGGTCAAAATTCGAATCAGGCTTCGTGGCATCGGGAATCGGGCGGAGCCCTCAATTCTCAGGCGGTGATTGTGTTACGATAATCGGAATCCGGCGAATGACCCAATGATTCTACCCTGTGACGAAAGCGGAATGGTGACATGTGGAACTCCGCCCTCGTGTTGTTTTTGTCCGATTGGGCCGTGCGGATCTTCTTTTCGTTTCTCGTAATCATGCGCCGGAGAAATGCCAGTGAGTCGCTGGCGTGGCTGACGATCATTTTGCTGTTCCCTTTCGGCGGCGCCCTGATTTACCTGTTGCTGGGCGAGGTCCGGCTCGGCAACCGCCGCACGCGCTGGGCCAGCCAATTGGAGCACCAGCACAAATCGTGGCTCGCGCGGCAAACCGCCAATGTCAAAAACCACTGGAATCGGGAAGATCACGATCCGGAGTTGCTGGCCAAACTGGTGACTGGCAGCGTGAAAATCCCGCCGTTAACCGGGAACCAGATCGAGTTGATTGACCATGCGGAAGCGATTTTTGAGTCGATGGTTCGGGAAATCACGCGGGCCCAAACCCGATGTTGGGTCGAGAGTTACATTTGGGAAGTTGGCGGGACGGCCGACGACGTAGCGAATGCAATTTCCGAGGCGGCTCGGCGGGGCGTCGATTGCCGGATCCTGGTCGATGCGGTCGGCAGTCGCGGATTTCTGCGCAGCCAGCAATGTGCCAGCCTGCGAAGTGCCGGCGTGCAAGTCCGGCAGGCATTACCGGTCGGTTTGTTTCGCGCATTCTTCTATCGATTCGATCTGCGGCTGCACCGGAAAATTCTGGTCGTCGACCATGAAACCGCCTTTGTCGGCAGCCAAAACATGGCTGACCCAAAAATATTCAAAAAGGGCGCCGGTGTCGGTCAATGGATTGATGCGATGACCCGAATTTCCGGACCCGCCGTTGATCCGGTTTCGCTGATTTTCCTGGAAGACTGGCAACTCGAATCGATGTCTGCAATCGACATTTCCGAAAATGCGCTCGGCAACGAGAAAATACCGGTAGCAACCGGGCAAATTGTCGTTCAAGTCATCCCTTCGGGTCCCGAAACGCAAAGCCAGGTGATGGAGCGGATCGTGCTGAACGCGATTTACATGGCCGATCGCCGGTTGAGCATCACGACTCCCTACCTGGTTCCCAGCGAGTCCATGCAAACCGCACTTCTTTCGGCAGCCGGCCGGGGCGTCGATGTCCGGATCATCATTCCGGCCCGCGTCGATAGCCGCCTGGTGGAACTTGCAAGCCGCCCTTTCCTGCGAGAACTGGCCGCAGCTGGCGTCAAAATCGCCCGGTACCAGCCAGGCATGTTGCACACCAAATCGGTCATCATCGACGACGACACCAGCCTGTTCGGTTCGCTCAACCTCGATCCGCGCAGCATGCATTTGAATTTTGAAATCACGCTCGCCGTATACGACCGGAAATTCAGCCAACAGCTTGCCGAATTGCATGACCGGTACATGTCAAAATCGATCGTGGCAAATCAAAAATTGCTGTCCCTTCCATCGATGCCTGTTCGCTTCATCGAAAACAGCGTACGGCTGATTTCGCCGTTGTTGTAGTCCCTGACGTCAATGCCCGGCCCATTGTCTTTCCAGAAACGGCCGTCGCCGGGCGCCGATGCATTCCGGAGAATAAAGCCTTTCTGCCAACCAGTACATTCCGCGCCGCAATTCTTCGACCGTCATGTTGGTCGGACGAAAATTCACGTCGAACAGGGTGCAGAGGTCCCAGCGGCCGGGCTCCAAAATTCGATCGGCCTCCAGCAGACGCTGATAGAGCGGAGTCCCTGGAAACGCGGTCATCACGGTGATTTGAATTTCGAACAATGATATCTCCATCGCAAAATCGTAGATCTGCTGAAAAATCTCCGGTCCCTGATGATCGAGTCCAAGCACAAAACACCCGTTAACCGTCACACCTGCTTCCTGAATTCGCCGGACGGATTCGGCATAGTCGGCGACACGACGGAGTTTGAAATCGGAACGCATTTCGACGCCCGCCAGTGCTTCCGCGCCAGGACTCTCCAGTCCTATCAAAACCTGCCGACACCG
>JAYVKA010000170.1:0-2359 GCA_043768885.1 Planctomycetota bacterium | reverse complement strand
GTCGACCGGATTGAGATGCCAGACATTCAGTGTCATACTTGCAACGCTCTGCCGGAATCCTGAGGGGTTCGAATTCAGTAACGACCGGATTGGGCGACTGACGGCCGAATTCGACGATGGTCAGCAACCGTCTGGCGTCGAGCAAACTGGAACTCATGAGCGGTCTGCGGAATTGGCCAGCGAGGGCCCGGTCAGGATTTTGACTGCGAATCGGTTTGGAATTCGTTAACATCGGATATCGATCATGCAAAAACTGTTGCCTCCAGCCGAAGAAATCGCACGGTTACTTGAATTTGTCTGCAACAACAATGCTTCGGACCTTCACCTAAAAGTTCACTACCCACCGTTTGTTCGAATCGGTGGCAATTTGCGCAAGTTGGACTCACCACCTCTCCCGGACACTGCCTATGTCGAAGCGATGATCATCCCGCTTATGTCGGCAGCCATGCAGCAGATCTTTGCCGGGCGTGGCGGCGCCGATTTTGCCATCCGGGTGGAGTCGGGTAATCGTTTTCGTATCAACGCGTTTCGCAGTGGTGGAGACATGCACGCTGCGCTGCGTCGCGTACAAAACAGGATTCCGGATTTTGAGTCGCTTAATCTCCCCACCGTTTACCGCGACCTGATTTCGAAAACACATGTTGGACTGATCCTGGTTAACGGCGTTACGGGAAGCGGCAAAAGCTCAACCTTGGCTGCGATGCTGAACCATATCAATCACACCCGCGCGATGCACATCATTACGATCGAAGACCCGGTTGAATACATCTTTCATCCGGAAAAATCGATTATCTCACAACGCGAAATCGGAATTGATGTTGCTGACTTTCAGGACGCGCTCCGGTTCGTTGTGCGGCAGGACCCGGACTGCATCATGATTGGCGAGCTTCGTGACAAAGAGACGATGCTGGCCGCCCTGAAAGCTGCGGAAACAGGGCACCTTGTTCTTGCATCCATTCATAGCGCGGATGTTCAATTGACCTTTTCGAGAATTCTTGAGTTCTTTCCTGCCGAGGAACATGCTTTTATTCGATCTTCGCTTGCAAGCAGCTTGCGGGCAATTCTCAGTCAACGATTGCTTCCCGGTCTCGACGAAAATTCGCGGCTCCCGGTGACAGAAGTCCTGCTGGTAAACGCTGTGATACGGGAAAAGATAATTGAAAGTGAAGATGAACTGATTCACGCAATCATGTGTGCCAGCCACGAAGAAGGGATGCGGGATTTCACGCGATCGCTACTCGAACTGGTGAACAATCAGGTCATCTCGCGTGAGACGGGACTTGAATTTGCCCCCAACCGTGAACATTTGCTTGCCATGCTTAAAGGCATTGCGACGGCAGACGGTTTGATCACCCGCCTGAAACATTGACTGTTTTTCAGGAAGCCCGGAGAGCTTGCCGAGCCTACGATTCAAATCTCGAACGCGAGACAAATATTGGGACAAACCAACCGGTCTTCGATTCACGATTCCCGGATAATCGGGGCTTGCCGCCTGGTTTGGCCTGTCGAAACTGTTTTTCGAGCCCCGGACCGTTCTGCCTGGAATCGGATTTGCCGGCTTGCGTTTGCTCGTGACCTTCATTTTGTCGACCAGCCCGCCAAACATTCATTATCGGAGGGCTTCAAATCGGCCTGAAGTATTGCCGCTCCGCTATCGGCTGATTGGTTGTTGGGCCGCGGGAATGTTGTTGTCGTCCGTTGTGATGATCGCTGCATTCATGGTGAACAAGATTTGAAACGGTCTTCGGTCGCAGCCCCGGCTGGTTTGATTGCAAATGCATGGCGGTTTCCCCATCTCTCGGCCAACAAGGAATTGCGGATCTAACGCCATTCCTCAATCCTGGCTTCAGGTACCTCCGCGATAATCTGTTTGCGATCACTCGAAGGAAACGATTGAGCAGTTTTTGGGCATGAAATTTTCCTCTGTTTGAAAGGAGGGGGGCGGCTACAACCGTCGTTTCCAGGCATCGAATTCAATTGGGATCGCCTTCGAGAGATCGGTCGGATTAACAACCGGAATTCGGTCCCTTTTTGTTCGAACGGAGAGCAAGTTGAAGATGAACAGGAACAGACAAAACAAATCGCAATGTCAATTCAACAAAAATGCCAAGTCCCGAAAGGTCAACCGCGAAAAGGAGCTGGGGAGTCGCGGTTATGAGGCACTGGAGGTTCGGCATTTGATGGCAGGTGCTATTCAGAGTTTCGACGGGACAGGCAACAACCTCGTGAATCCCGAATGGGGCAGCACGGAAGAAGTTTGTTTGCGGGCGAGCGAAGCGGACTATGCGGATGGCACGTCGTCGCCAGCAGGTGAGGACCGGGTCAGCGCCCGTGAAATCAGCAATTTGATTGCGGCCCA
>JAYVKA010000169.1:0-5927 GCA_043768885.1 Planctomycetota bacterium | reverse complement strand
CTCTGGCCATCCAGGCGGCCAAATTGCACGAAATCAGCGAGTTTTTCGCGACCTGCCGTCGGCTACAACAAATTTTCTGAAATTTCCCAATATCCCATCCAGAGCTTCCAAGATCGCTTCCGGAGGGTCGAACTACCCCCCGAGCGATCGAACGTAATACGACCGCCTGGTGAACAATATTTTGCAGGAGTTTATTGGTATGCTCAAAAAACTGACATTGGTCGGTCTGGGGGCACTGTTGTTTGGCGGCCTGGTTTTCGGAAACCGTTTGGTCCCATACGCCCAAACCGCATGGCACAAAGTACGCGACAAGGCACATCAAAGTGTGCCCGTCAGCTTCCAGATTGATTCTGCCCGTCAGCAGATGGAAAAGATCGATCCGGAAATCAAGGACATGGTTTGGAAGATCGCACGTGAGAAGGCCGAGATCAAACGGCTGGATCGTGATCTGGAATCCCAAACTGCTTCTCTCGACAAGAAGTACAGCGAGATGATGGCGCTGCGAAGCCATCTGTCCGGCGGCGACGAAGTCTACGTCGCAACCAACGGCAAATCCTACACTTCGACTCGCGTTGAAGAAGATTTGCGGCATCGCTTCTCGGTCTACAAGACTTCGGAGCAAACCCGCGACAAGACCCAGCAAATTCTGGACCTCCGTCGCAAGGCTCTGGATTCGGCCTTGACCAAGCTGGAGCAAGCCCAGTCGCTGCAACGCGAACTGGAAATCCAGGTGGAAAACCTGACCGCCCGTCAGCGGATGGTGGACGTCGCCAAATCGGCCAGCAGCATCAACATTGATGACAGCCACCTGGCGCGAACCCAGATGTTGATCGACGAGATCAATGCCCAGCTGGACACCGAAGAGGAAATGCTGGAACTGGCTCCGCAATACCTGGGCGAAATCCCGGTCTCGGCAGACAGCGATGCGAATGATGGAAACATTTCTGAATCCATCGACGCGTACTTCAGCACCAAACCGGTTGTAACGCAGGAAAGCAAAGACCTTGTTATCAAATAACTCTCGCGGCAAGCGAAAGTGAATGACTGACAGAACCATACACAGCCCGGCGCCGCCCAGATTTTGGTGCAAGCCGGGCTGTGTTTTTTGACGGCGAGTGATTCCGAACGCGATTTTTCCGGACGAAGCATGCCTGTGACCGAAACCATTTGTTCCACGAACCGGCTAGCCGTCCCCAAACCAGACAATCTGTCCCGCGTGATCGGGATGGTCTTGGGGGGCGATTTGCACGATGCGGCTGTGCTATTGGCGCAGGGCGGGATGATGAAGTCGTTCAGCGGCCGATGCGTGGCCCGCTGGTTGATGGGACGATTGTTGCGACGCTCGCGAATGCACCTGAACCAGACGAACATTACTGCTGCCCTCGACGCAATCGACGACGCGAAAATGGTGGCCGGGCCAGCCGGACAACGTTGGGTCGCAGTCCGTCTTGCAGGTTGTCTGGAAAACACTCTGCGGCAATGCAAGCGGTTAATGAATGCCGGCAATTTTCGGCCGCTAATCGAGATTCTGGACGAGCTCGGTCGGCGTGGGTTGCATTGCCAGGAAACAGAACAACTGCTGGAGTTGGCGCGAATTGCCCATCTCTCGGACGCCCATGCCCGCGAGGAACAATGGGCGGCGTCGATTGAGTACCTCGAAAAACTGCGAGAGCATTCACAGCGGATTCCCTGGTTTAGCCCGCGAATGAAATGGCTTCGCGACCGGTTGAAAACGAGAAACCTGAACGAAACACGTTCGGAATTTCTTTCGACCACAATCAAGATTTTGGATAGCTCGGCGCCCCGAACATCGACAACGAACAAGGAGTCAATGCAAGGGTCAGTGCAATTGCGGTTGTTAGGCCAGGCATTGAACGGATCGCCGTTCCCCAAACGTTTGCTGTTATGGATCGACGGAATCGGGCATTACCTGTTGTGTTTGGAACCGGAAATCTGGATCGGCCGATATGTTCCGCTGAGCGGGATTCAGGTTCCGATTCATGCCGATATCGGCCGGCGGCATGTTCGGTTGATTCGCGACGAATCCGGGGCTGTCAACATCCAGGCTCATTGGCCTACATGTCTGGTTTCGAAGTCGTCGCAAGTACAGCCGGATGAGGAATTTCAGATTCAACGGCTTTCGCTGGATGCGCGAACGGAAACTGTTCCAGTACTGGAGTCGAATTTGAAACTGGAATTGGGTGAGCGGGTCGTGCTGGAATATCAAAAACCGGCAATCGATCGACCGGTAACGATTCGATCGCTTTCGGGTCATCGAACAGTGCCGGCCGCAAACGCTATCGTTTGGATGGATCGGCGGCTGACAATTGGCGGGAATGCAAGCTTTGACATTCACTGCCGCAACCGAACGGGTCAACTTGTAATTGAATTTGGCGAAGATGGAGTTTTTGTGACGGGTGCGGATTGTGTTTCGATGCCAGCCGAGACGGAAACGTTAACTCCGGGCCGGGCGGGCGTTCGTATTTCGGCGGCCGACATTTCACTTGTCCTGGAACCATTGGAATCTGGTCAGGAAATTCCGTTTGCCGGAAGTTTGCAACCAAAGACGTTTCAGACGAAATCAGGTTCCGGCAAGCGCGGCAGTTTTCGGATAGAATAGAACCATCAGTGGGATCAGCCTTATGCGTCCGCACGAAAAACCATTCAGCATGCCTCAACGCCCGGAAAATTCGCACGATCATCCAACTGCCGCCGGCGCTACGCCAGGTGTGGGCGGACCTGCTGTGATTGCCCGTCGGCAACCGCGCTTTACGCATGCCGGTGGCGAGCGACCGCTGGACGGATACACGATCAAACGGGGGATCGGTGTTGGTGGATTTGGTGAAGTCTATTTTGCGATCAGCGATGCGGGCAAAGAAGTCGCGTTGAAACGCATTCAGAGGAACCTGGACATCGAGTTGCGTGGCGTGCGTCAATGTCTGAATCTGAAACATATCAACCTGATTGCGCTGTGGGATATTCGAACTGATGCCCAGGGTGATTGCTGGGTCGTGATGGAGTACGTGCCCGGTCCAAGCTTGCGGGACGTTCTTCGTCAATATCCGAAAGGAATGCTGGAGGCGGACGCCCGCAAATGGTTTATATCGATTTGCGCGGGAACCTGTTATTTGCACGACCGCGGAATTGTGCACCGGGATTTGAAACCCGGCAACGTCTTTTACGACAACGACGAACAAATCGTAAAAATTGGCGACTACGGGTTGAGCAAGTTTATTTCGCACAGCCGTGGAAGTGGGCATACCGAGAGCGTCGGGACGTTTCACTACATGGCTCCCGAGATTGGCCGCGGTGCTTACGGCAAGGGAATCGATGTTTATGCTCTGGGTGTCATCCTGTTTGAGATCCTGACTGGCGACTTGCCGTTTGATGGCGAGAGTTCGCAGGAAATCATGATGAAGCACCTGACCGCGTTGCCACCAGTAGATCGGGTGCCGTCGCAGTTTCGACATGTGATTGAGAATTCTCTGGCCAAGGATCCGGAGTCGCGTTATGCAAACGTGCGCGAGTTGCTGGCCGATATGCCGTGGGAAGAAGCACGTTCGTCCGTTAACGGCAATTGCCCGTCAACGAACGTGCCGCCCGCGCCGGGAAACGATGTGCCGACTCATGCCGGTTCGCAGTGGTCGATGCCCGTCGCCGAACGGGTGTCGGACTCAGCCGTTTGTCGTGAACAAGACGGAATTCTGTATATCGATGACGCTCCGGAAATCGTGATGGGGCCGCTCAATGACCGGATGTCGGGTAATTACGATTTAAGACGATCCGGCCAGAATGTTTCCGTCGCGCCCCTCATGGGGGACCGGAACTCGCGACATATTGCCAATGAACCAGTGGCTCGTGCCGTGACGTCGGGAACGGTTGGAATTTGGAACTGGTTTCAACAGGCTCCATTGGCAACACCTGTAAAAGTCGTCATCGCATCGGCAGCAGCCCTCGTCTTGGTATTCAATTCGGGCTGGTTGGTTCCGGCGGCGGTCGGCCTGGGGCTGATCTACCTGATTTATTTTGCGATTCGGTCCTGGCTGATTACAGAAGACCATGCGGTGACTCCGACTCAAAAGCGGAAAAGTGTCAGCGTAACGCAAACGGAGTCCGTGTTGCGCACGTCGATGGCAATTCGACCTTTGACGGATCGATTGATGGATCTCACCGGATCAATGCTGGTCGCGACGGTAGCTTGCGTTGTCCTTTCGTTGATGGGGCTGGCGGTCGGTGGCGGACTGTTGAGTCCAGGTATCGAGTCGTGGGCCCGTTACGCCTGGCTTGCGATCACTTCAACGACCGGTTGCTGGCTGGTTTTGATCGCCAGCAAATCGTGGGAACATCGTGTGGGTGACGTTTGGCAACGTCGCTGCGTCATGGCAGGGCTGGGGATGGCGTTGGGACTGGTTTCCTTCGGCTTGTCCGAATTTTTGATGATTGATGCTACACCGCAACAGATGATTCTGGAAATTGAGACCGTACCTGGTTTGAAGCAGCTGCCGCGATTGGCTGGCATTCTGGTCTTGTTTGCCGGATTGTTTGGCGTCCTGCGGTGGTGGAGACTGGCTGATCCGGTCCGGAAAACGCGGCTCAGCCTCTGGGGCACGGGCCTGTGTTGTGTCGCGGCCGTTGTCCTAAGTGCCAGTCTCGACCTGGAACCCGTTTGGTTGGCAACGCTCGCCCTGTTGATCGCGATTGGAGTCCAGATCGCTGCTCCATGGGTTCCAGTTGGCGACCGGAGACGTGCTGAACAAATCTCAGCCGCTCATCCTTCATGATGCATTCCGCGATGAATTTTCCGGAAAAAGCCAACTTGTTTTTCCTGCTGCAAGTCGTGTTTTGCTGTGGGGCAGTTTGTTTGCCGTTGCAAAACGTCAAGGCGCAATCATCGGAATCCACAAACCACGATTTGCCCGGCTGGGTGAGTGAAGTTCTTTCGGCGGAAAATTCAATTTCGGCGTCCACCACGGTTACAGCCAGACATGCCAGTTATGGCCAAGCCAGGGAAGAACTGCAGACGTTGTTGATCGAAAAGGTGGATCGATGGTTGCGAACTCAGCCGGAAACCGAACGGCTTAGAACAACCAAAGTTGACTGGGAAATAGTTAACGGGCTGGCGTCAGCAAGGGATTTGTGGATTGGGCAAGTTCCCGATGATTCCTCGGCCGAGTCCGGCGAGCAGCGTTGGGTCGGAGTGGCAAAAGTCGAACTGGAAAAATCGCTGCTGGAAAAAGCCGAGTCGCTGGTTGCATCCCGTTCGATCATGGCGCGGGTTGAGAAAGCGATGTTGGCTTTGGCGGCGGTTGTGGGGACCGTCGGAATCGTCTGGTTCAGCCTTTTGCTGGATCACAAGACGCGGCACCATTTCAGCCGCCGCTTTCAGATGCTGGCCGCCGCCATGTGGCTGGCGATGGGAATCGCAATCTTTATTGTGTGGCGAATGGTTTTGATTTAGTCGAGGCATGTAGGGGCCGCTGTGCGGACCAGTTGCTGGATGCCAGGTTGGTCCGCACAGCGGACCCTACATCATTCGATCAAAACCTGAGCTTCGAAACCCATTCTTTCCAGGACGCCTGAAAGCCAGGCAGGTCGTCCGTTTCCAGTATTGATTGCAGCGTCTCTATTCCGCTCGGATCGTCCACCGCGTTCTTGTGAAACTCGTTGTAGAAATCGGCCAGCTTGCCGGATTCCTGAAGGTAGTAACAAAGGTATCGGGCCTGGGCGTAGTTTGTTCCGGACGGGTCGTCATAGAATTCGCGGGTTGTCGTTTTCAACATCGTCTCGAACGGCGGCAACCGGTCATCTTCGACCGCCAGCTGTAATCCTCTCAGCCGCCAGTTGGTGTAGCCGACGATCCGGTCGTCCTTGCTCCCCGATTGTTCGTACAACGATGCCAGTCCTTCGTTGAACCACGACGGGCATTC
>JAYVKA010000168.1:0-7391 GCA_043768885.1 Planctomycetota bacterium | reverse complement strand
GTAGATCATGGAGATGAACGAGTCGGCCCCTTTGCCCCAGGTGTCGCGGTAGGCGATTTCTTCGAGGATGTTGGGGCGTTTGGTGAAGGTGTCGCCGCCGTCGCCGACCTCGATGTCCATGGAGAAGTCGGCCCCGACGTCGAAGGGCGGGTCGATGTAGATGAGCTTGAGGCCGCCCTGCTTTTCGATCTCATCCCGCAGCGGGCCGTTCTTGAGGCTGGAGAGGATCAGCTTGTTGTCGCCCCAGATGAGCTTGTTGGTCCAGCCTTTCAATTGCCGACCGCGCTCGTCCATGCTGAACAGAAACCCCTGCGATTCGCTGACCCGGTCGGCAGTCGTTTCGGCTCGCGGTTCGTCCACCTGTTCGATGGTCTGAAAAGGAAGCACCACGTTGCAGACTTCGTTCGTTTTCCCGTTCCAAACCAGCTCAACCTCGCGTTTGTCATCAAACAGCAAAAACCGATACTTCTCCGGCAACGGCTTGTCGGCTTCCAAACACCGAATGATTTCTTGTTGTTCCTGTTCGGTAAGTCGTGGCATGGCGCGATTCAGTCCTGTGGAAGAGAAACATTAACGGCATCACGGTGGGACCGATTTGCCGCCAGGTTTTTTAGTGCTGGCCGATTGTGAGGTCTAGCGCCGACCGTGAAAAGCAGGGAAGATTTGGCCTAGGCGCCAATGTCGGCGACTTGAATCAGTTTATGGCTCTATAATAAGGGGTTTTTGTCAGCGGGAGCCTGCTGGAGGTCGGCGGGAACTTGCTGGGAATGGCGGGAAACTCGCTGGGAGACGCAGCGTAAACGCTGGGAATGACGGTCAGGATCGGTCCTGAAACAAGTTTCCGTTTTTATCGTTGCGGGAGGTCGCGGCTCCTGCCAAGACAATTACCTGGTTCATTGTTGTGCTGGTTGCAGCGGCGAACGAAAAGCAGGGGGAAATCGATCAGGCATTTGGTTCTTGATTCTGGCCCTGAGGTATCGGAGTTTCAAACCGACGAACGGGATTCGTTGCCGGTTGATTGCGGGCGGTGAAACTCTATGGCGAGATCGGGGAGCCGCCAATCAGGTTCATGGCCAGCGCCATTGCCTGGTCGTAGAACGGTTCGAGGAGGATGTAGACGCCGGCGCCGGCCAGGAAACCGGCCAGGGCCAATGGCGCTACGTTGCGGAGATACCACATGAAGCTGATTTTCTCGAGGCCCATCGCGGCGACTCCGGCTGCGCTGCCGATGATCAGACAGCTTCCTCCCGTCCCGGCCGTGTAAGCAAGGAACTGCCAGAACGGATGGTCTTTGGGAAAATCGTACATCTGGATTCCGGCTGCAACCAGCGGCACGTTATCGACGATGCTGGAGGTCAGACCGATCGTGATGGCGACCATGTTCAGGTTGCCGTTGAAAAGCGTATCAACATGCGCTGCCAGACTGTCCAGCAAACCAGCCGCCGCCAATCCGCTGACGCACAACAGAATGCCAAGGAAAAAAAGAATACTGCTGGAATCGACGCGGCGAAGAATCTCCATCACGTGAGTCGAGCTGCGATTGATTTCCAGTTCGAACGTGTGACGAATTCGTTCCCCGACGATCCATAACACGCTCAGGCTGAGCATCATTCCCATGAACGGCGGCAGGTGGGTAACCAGTTTGAAAACCGGCACCGCCAGCAAACCGGCTAGGCCTAGCGAAAACATAAGCGTCCGTTTCCACTGGTCGATCCGTGGCTGGATTTCCGTGCCCGGTTCGTCGTCGGGCCGAAGAACTTCGCCCCGCATTCCCCAGGAAGCGATCAGCAGCGGAATCAACAGGCAAACAACACTGGGAATGAACAGCCGGACCATAACGGTAGTGACGGAAATCTTTTGGCTGATCCACAACATTGTGGTCGTCACGTCACCGATCACGGTCCAGGCACCCCCGGCGTTAGCGGCGATGATGATGATGCCGGCATAGATCAACCGGTTTTCGGCGCGGGTTACAAGCTTCTTGACCAGCGAAATCATAACGATCGTGGTCGTCAGGTTATCCAGAACGCTGGACATAAAGAACGAAAGCCAGGCGATGATCCACAACAATTGGACTTTGTTGGTCGCCCGGATTCGAGTCGTAATAACGGAGAAGCCTTCGAAGGCGTCGATCATCTCGACGATCGTCATTGCGCCAAGCAGAAAAAACAGAACACCCGATATTTCGAACAGGGTGTGTGTCAGCTGGTGTTCGGTAACAAACTCACGAATGTGTTCACTGGAAACGTGATCGGCGGCTGCACCATCGGATGCGTGCGGGACATCGGTCTCTGCCGTTTCACCTGCCGAATAACTGGCAAACCGCGCAACCTCCGCGCGATCGACAAACTGTTCGGCGTTCAGAACGTAAAAGGTCCAGCACAGGACACCTGCCAACAGTGCCGGCGCGGCTTTGTTGATATGGATGTTGTGTTCAAAGATGATGGCCAGATAGCCGAGGATGAATATCACCCAAAGCAGAATTACGATCGACATGGATGCGGGCAGTGCTGGTTGGCCGGTCTGGATCAGGAAGATCCTTGCAAAGACCCGGCAGGATTTTTCGTTGCGGGCGAAGTCTGCGAAACGACACCGGGTTGCCTTGGAAACGACGGGCAAGCACTTTCCGGGTTTGCAGCAGAGAAAATACTAGTCGAGATCGGCGTTTTGTTTAAGGCCAGTTTCATGCCTCGAATTGTCGCGGAGTCAGAAGTAGCATGGATCCCCGACCCGTGCAAAATACTTCGCCAGAGATAACAGATTTGTACACGGGTCGGGGACCCATGCTACGTAAGGCGATCAATCGCTATGCCCCGTTTAGGGAGCCATTTTTTTCAGTTTGCGTTGCAGCGTACGGCGGGGGATGTCCAGGCGGCGGGCCGCTTCGGAGATGTTGCCGTCGCAATCGGTCAGGACTCGCTGGATGTGTTCCCACTGGGCCGTTGCAAGCGACGGCGGGTTCTTTTCCAGGTCTTGCGTCGGAGCTTCGGCCGGGATGACTGCGTTGCCTTCAAAGGCTGAAAGAATTTGGTCGGCGTCAGCTGGTTTGGTGACGTAGTTGACAGCCCCCAGTTTGATGGCTTCTACCGCGTTGGCAATGCTGCCGTATCCGGTCAGGATTACTGCTCGCGTTTCCGGGGAAACTTCCAGCAACTCCTTGAGTAGCGTCATGCCGTTGAGGTCCGGCATTTTCAGGTCCAGCACAGCCATGTTGGGCGTATAGTCGCGGCCAACCAACAGCGCTTCTTCCCGGTCCGCCGCCGTGTAAACGAGAAAGCCTCGTTTCTGGAAAGATCGCTCCAACCGCGACCGCAGCGTTTCATCGTCGTCTACCAGCAAAATGCTGGGAGTGTTTTTTGTATCAATCATCTTTTGAGGCCCTTTTCCACCAGTCTAACCCGTCCAGCGTCACTGGTCACCTGGCTTTGGGGTGTTTTCCTTGCGTGGCAGCCGAACAACGACCTGCGTTCCCTCCCCGACAGTCGAAGAAAAGTCGATTGTACCGTCCAGACGCTCGATTACATTTCGGGCCAAAAACACGCCCAGCCCCATCCCTTTTCCGACGGGTTTGGTGGAAAAAAACGGCTCGCTGATCCGACGCAGTACTTCCGGGTGAATGCCAGGCCCCTGATCGGTAATCTGCCAAAACCAATGCGAGGCAAAGCCACGAATCTTCACCTTGACAATCGAATCAGGCTCGCCAGCATCCAATGCGTTCTGGACCAAACCCCGGAGAGCCTGGCTGAGAATGATGGCTGGAACCGTGAGTTGTTCGTCGTCAAGTTCGGCCGGGATATCCGACTGAACCAAACCGTTTTCTTCGACTTCAGGCGAAAGGTCTTCCAGCACCAGATCCCACAGGTCGGCGATCGAGAGAGTTTGAATCGACTCGCCCACGGCTTGCCCGGACTGGCTGGCCATCCGGTTGAGGATCGATCGGCAACGGTCCAACTGGCTGCGAATCAAATGAATGTCCTGGACGACTTCTTTGGCGCCGGGGTCCTCCGGCGGGTTGTCTTCGAAAAACTTTTCGACGTCCCGCGCTACAACCGCGATGGTGGACAGCGGCGTTGCCAACTCATGAGCCGTCCCTGCGGCGAGCGTCCCGAGTGCTTCGAGTTTTTCGCTGCGGGCCTGCTGTTGTTGTGCGTGACGCAAGCCCGCCTGTTGTTCGCGCAGTTCTGCAGTGATTCGGGTCACAAAGTAGGTGATGACTCCGCAACACAGCACGAAGCTGATCACCAGTCCGGCCTGCATCAGACTGACTCGCCCCGTTTCCCAAACCGGATAAAGGTCCGACGACACGGTCAAGCGGCTGATCGTTACGTGTTGAAAAACCAAAAACAGAAAACAGACCGTCGCCAACCCGGTCAGGCTCCACGACCAGGTCTTCCGCAGCAAAGTCGCGCTGAGCGAAATGTTAACGACAAAGAAGATGGCAAACGGATTGTTGGGACCGCCAGTCGCGAACAGCAACGCTGTCAGGCTGAATATGTCCATGATCATCACAATGCCGGGAACCAGGTCCAGATAGACCGGATCGGAGCTGGCCATTTGATCCTGACCCCGCAGCCAAATCGCCAACATCACATTGCTGGCGGCGGTCAGTCCCAAAACGATCAATAGCGCACTCGGATAGGGCAGTTGGATTTGCAGCAACAGGGTCACGAACGCGATCGTTACCAGTTGGCCAAAGACGGCAAACCAGCGAAGCTTGATCAGCCAGCCAAGATTGATTCGGAATTGTTGCCCTACCGTGACCATGAATTGCCGGTTCGTCGTTGTTTCGTGGAAGAAGGAATTCAACCCAGTTTACAATGATTGAACCCGGATTGGACGCGGGGAGGCCTTGCCCTCAAAGAGAATACGACGCGCGTTTTTGGCCTGTTAAGACCCCTACGAAAAGCCCGGTTCACCGTCCGAATCTCTTGTTGCCGGCAAAGGTTTCAGCGATATTGGGGGTCAGGCAATTCTATTGTGGCGTTTTTCGGTATGAATATGGTTTCTCCTTCTGCAATCTCACACGACGCATCGGTTCCCGAGGCTGATGATGGTCGCAGATCGACATCGCAACGCCTTGCCCCCAAATTGACCCATCGAACGCTGTCGATCGTCTTAACGCTCATGGCCTTGGTTCCGCCAATTACGATCGCGGTCCTTTGGAACATCATGCCGCCGGTCGCCGAAGGGAAACTGGATGCGGAAATTTCGGCCATTTTGTTGCCGGATCCCTCGATCTACTCCCGCAAGTTTTCCGAGCGTCCGGAAGTGGAGGGGGGACTGCTGGTTGTTCGAAACGCCGGCGAAGAAGACTGGACCCATATCAATATTTGGGTTAACGGCAACTATCAGATTTACGATCTGGACCCGATTCAGGCAGGAAAGTCCCGGGAGTATAAGCTGGACCGGTTTGTAACCCGTTCCGGTGCGACGTATGACCTGCGCTACAACCAGCTAAAGAAGGCGTTGATCTACGCGCGAATGCCCAAAGGAAACCGGGCCACGCGCGAAGCCGATTTGACTCCGTACAGCGGTCGGACTCAATGAACAGCGTACTGATTACCGGAGTCAGCTCGGGAATCGGTTTGAGTCTGGCCCAGCATTATCTGGACAACGATCATCGTGTTTTTGGGATCAGCCGGCGGGCTTCGCCACTGGCCGGAACCAGTTCGGCTTTATCGGAAATCCGGCTGGATTTGACCGATGCCGACGGGATGCCTCAGGCGCTGAAGAAATTGTTGGGTGAATCGCGCCAGCTGGATCTCGTCGTTCTAAATGCCGGCTCACTCGGTGAGATTCGCGACATGCAGCAGACTCCGTTGGCTGATTTGCGCCGGTTGATGGACGTCAATGTTTGGGCCAACAAGTCGCTACTGGATTCGCTGCTGGGATCGGGCATTGAACTCCGCCAGGTCATCGCGATCAGCAGTGGCGCGGCGGTGAACGGCAATCGGGGATGGAATGGTTACTCCATTTCCAAGGCTGCGCTCAACATGCTGGTTCAGTTGTATGCCAAAGAATGCCCCGACATTCATTTTGCGGCAATCGCACCGGGGCTTGTCGATACCGCGATGCAGGAATACCTGTGCGGGCTGGAGCCGGACAGCCGGTTTCCGTCGCTGGAGTCGCTGCGAACACGGCGAAACACGGATGAGATGCTTATACCCGACTCGATTGCGATTCGACTGGCAAAGGTCTTTGAAAGGGCTTCGGAATTGGTCCAGTCGGGCGGGTTTCTGGACATTCGAAATGTGGCAGATTCGGTGTAGCGTTGGACTTATTTATGGGGAATGACCTTACAACCAGTTGCCATCGCAACCCGGTTCCCTAAAAATTGGGGACCGTTAGCCGATGGGACGCGCGGCAATCGTTTCAACTCATTTCCACCCGGACATTTCCTGGCCCTGCAGAAACCAGCCGCTTTGCTGAATGGACTGCGGTTTCCAGGTTTGCCAGATTTTGACTGGACTGATTAATGTCCAATGAAAAACGGACCATCCTGATTTGCGATGATTCTCCGGTGGACCGGATTCTGATTCGCGGACTGTTGGGTCACGACGATTCACTGGCAATCTCCGAGTGCGGCGATGGTCTTGCAGCGATGACGCACCTTCGCAAACACCCCGTCGATTTGGTTGTAGCCGATCTCGCAATGCCGAACATGAATGGGCTGGAACTGGTTCGCGAGATCAAAAACAACTGGCCATTGCTTCCAGTCGTTCTGGTGACCGGTTTTGGGAGCGAAGAGGCGGCGGCCGAGGCACTGAGATCCGGAGCAGCGAGCTACTCGCCGAAGTCGGCGTTGGCTTGCGACCTGGCGAGAACCATCAACTTTGTTTTGGACGTCGCGCGACATTCACGACCGTCACGAAACGCGTCGCCAAAAGCGGCAGATCAAACTGCGGCATCCATGCAAACCGGGACTGCCGGGCACTTTCTCGAAAACGACAGCCGCCTGATCGGTCCGCTGATTGAACATCTTCAGGAACTGTTACCCGAATGGTCCGAGTCGGACCGGTTGCAAATTGGAATGGCGGTCGCCGAAGCACTGACCAACGCCATGCATCATGGCAACCTGGAAATTTCGTCAGACTTGCGACGTGACAATGACACGGAATATCACCAGGCGATCCAGACTCGGCGTTGCCAGAACCCCTGGTCTGCTCGCCGGGTCGAAATCACGACCAGCGTTGGGAAAGACGAATTCCGGATTCGTGTTCGCGATGAAGGGCCGGGATTTGACCAGTCCAAAATCCCCGACCCGACGGAACCGGAGAACTTGTCCCGGCTGTGTGGCCGCGGGCTCTATCTGATTCGCTCGTTCATGGATCACGTTCAATACAGCGGAAACGGCAACGAAATCGAAATGGTAAAACGCCGCAGCCAGGATT